>DAHXOQ010000256.1 GCA_027364815.1 Acidobacteriaceae bacterium
CCCCAGCACAATCAGGCTCAGCACCAGGCCAACGCCGAGCAATCCCCACGGTGGCAAATCGCCGGCTTTGCGAGGGCCACTGTCTTCGCTATGCAAACTCATCCAAATAAGAATCGCCGGAATAGTTGCAACCACCAGCCCAAAAAGTATTTTCCAAAATCCCGAAAGGAAGACGCGCACCGGAGCATACTTCGTCAGATCCTGCAGATCACCAAATTCAAAATTCTCCATTGTTGGTTCTCCTTGAAATCGCGACTGTTTGGAAAAATAAACTTAAAATCTCTCGCGCCAAGTGTACACAATCTCTCGCAGTGCGTAAAATCGCTGATTTTTCCAGTACTTTGAACGACTCCGCTTCACTATTGGATAATGTTGTATTGCGCCCGGTAAACGGGTCCATACTTCAGCAGGTGCCGAAAGGAGCCCTCCACAATGGCCGCTAAGAAGAAACTCCAAGTCCTCCGCTGCCCCACCTGCGCCATGCTCGTGCAGCCGGATCACGAGGACTTCCCTTTCTGCTCCGACCGCTGCCGCAAGATCGATCTCGGCAAGTGGGCCACAGGCGTCTACAAAATCAGTTCGCCCATTCTCGATCCTGACGTGCTTGAAGATTTAGACAACGCATCGAATCGTAGCGGTGGTGACTCCTATGAAAACTGAAGCCGCAAGCATAGGTGGCGGTAATCGCACTTTCTGGGCCTGGAGTGTTGCCACCTTCTTCGGCGCAGGCTTTGGCAAGCCCGGCCCCGGCACATGGGGCTCCATCGGTGCGCTTCTCCTCGGGCTACTTGCAGCGCTCTATCTACACCCAACGCAGCAAACCCTCACCCTCTGGCTTCTCATCGGAATCGCACTCACGCTCCTCCTCGGCATTCCCGCCGCCACTATTGCCGCCAGAGAAAGCGGTCGCAAAGATCCGGGCTTTGTCGTGATTGACGAGGTCACCGGCCAGTGGATCGCGCTGCTCGGCAGCCACGCCAACTGGCGTCATGCGCTGATCGCCCTCGTTCTCTTTCGGCTTTTTGACATTACCAAGCCCTTCCCCGTCCGCCAACTTGAAAAACTCCCTGCTGGCTGGGGGATTGTTTTCGACGACGTTGCTGCCGGGTTGTATGCTTGGGGTGTAGCTTCTGTGCTGCACATCTGGATTCATTGAATCCCCATGCGCGCTGAATGAATCTACTGAAGCAGGTACTATGACGCAGCCAGACCAAATCGAAATTCCCAGCGCCGCGCAGCCTGATTCAAATCACCTGGCCGCTCCGCGCATTGAGAATCTCCTTCCCGCCTGCGCTCTGCCCCTCGCATCGGTTGAAATTTCCGGCTCCAACCTTGGCCCCGTCGCCAACCATCTTCCCATCGTCTCGGTTGACGAAGAGCCCGCACAAGTTCTCATGAGCCGACATTCACGAATCAGCCTGCGTGTTCCCGCGGAAGCCACAACCGGAATGCTAGAGGTTCGCAATCCATTCGGAACCAGCAACTCCGTCCCTCTGCGCGTGGCGCGCGGACTCACCGACGGTGTGCACCCCATCACCAGCCCTGCAGTCTCTGCATCGGGAATGATCTTCACAACGATTTCCGGGCCGCGCGGCAAGCAGACGCCTGTCTCTGTTGTTCGCGTCAGCCCCGATGGACGAGGCACTCCATTTGTCTCAGAAATTTTGAATGCTTCCGGACTCGCCTTCAACCCGGCAGGCGATCTTTTCGTCACCTCTCGCGCTGAAGGCATCGTCTACACAGTCGACGCCGCCGGTGAAACCGCTATCTACGCCGAAGGAATGGGCGTGGCAACCGGTGCAGCATTTGACACGAATGGCGACCTCTTTGTCGGCGACCGCAGCGGCACCATCTTCCGCATCAATACCGAGCGTCAGATCTTCGTCCACGCAACAATGGAGCCATCCGTCTCTGCTTATCACCTTGCCGTAACAGCGGAGAATGAACTCCTCGTCACTGGCCCTACGCTCTCCACAAATGAATCTGTCTGGCGCATCGATCACGCCGGCGAGAAGCATCTCTACTTCCAGGGGCTTGGCCGCCCTCAGGGCCTTGCCATCGACGCTGATGACAACCTCTACGTCGCCGCCAGCCTCCGTGGGCAGCGCGGCATAGTTCGCATCAACAAAAAACCCAACGCCCAGGGTGAGCGCTCGGCTGAGCTCGTCGTCTCAGGTTTTAATCTTGTTGGTATCGCCTTTTCGCCACTCGGCACTGCGATCCTCGCCACCAATCAAGCCCTCTATGAGATTGACCTCGGCGTTGAAGGCCTTCGACTTTTCTAAATCACACACCTGCGCAACTTTTTTACAATAGAAAAACAGCCCTGAAGCATTAAGCATAGCTTCAACGCCGTTTATTTTCTGGCATGTGACTATTTTTTAGTTGCACCCGTGTGCGACTCGGCAATCGCCTGATCAATCATTTCAAACAAGCGAGTCCGGTCCACCACTTCTACAAACGGAGCACCTTTACTGTTGGCGGTTACCACCCAAATCGTCGGTGTGTGTTCAATTCCCACCTTCTGACCCAGCGCGTAATCGGCCTTCACCGCATCTGCTAGTTTTCCTTCAGGATCAACAGCAAAGGGCAGCTTCAACTTGTGCGCCTCGGCAAACTTCTCGCTAAATTGCCGCAATCCTGTCAGATCGACAATTATAGGCTGATTGGCAAAGATCTGGTCCCGGTACTCATCGCCAATTGCTTTCGACTTGGCATCAAACCATCGCGCATTGACAGCGGCTTGGAAGCTCCAGCTGTGGAATGGCAACGGAAAATCATGCGGCACCCAGGGGATTTTGTACTTTGCCACTGCATCCATCAGCAAGGGATTCGCGCGTGCGCAATCCGGGCACTGCATATCCTCAAACTCAACAATCGCAACACGCGCTCCAACTGGCGGCTTCAGCACCGAGGCATCCAACACCTGCGTCGTCGCTGCCGGTGGCGCAAACTGCGCGCGAATCAACGGCAACGCGAAGAAACATAAAACCATAACAGCCAAAACTCGGCCACTCAACGGGCTGGTGAGGATCATTCGAAGCATCTGTTTTCACCCACTCCTTTAGACGACTCTCTTCGAAATTGTAATTCACTCGCTAACAAAAACCCTCGTCTGCGCCGCTTTTCCCGCACTTGACGCACTCGATACTCATGCTTATCAAAGCCCCTTGTAGTTCAGCAACTCTCACCTGAGCAGTGCTATTCTCAAATTGTCAGCAGTTGAAATGGTGAGCACAGTTTCCCAAATTCCCGCATCGCATCACGGCCACAGGCTTCACAAAAAGCTCGGCCCAAACCGCAAACCTCTTCTGCGGCTTACTCCTGCTTTTTTAGCTCTCTCTCTCCTCATCACATTC
This sequence comes from Acidobacteriaceae bacterium, assembly GCA_027364815.1. Classification (GTDB taxonomy): domain Bacteria; phylum Acidobacteriota; class Terriglobia; order Terriglobales; family Acidobacteriaceae; genus CAIMNN01. The sequence goes on from DAHXOQ010000256.1 coordinate 3,360, forward strand.
ACCGCCTGTTCCGGCCTCCGCAAGCAACGCCATGAGCACGTCTACGTCGCTGCCCGTGAAGCATACCTGCACGACCGCGTCGCCGCCGTCTCCAATCGCGTTGCTGAAGTCACCAACGGGCAGGTTCTTGAAGTCCTTGAGCACGGCAAACGCTTTCTCAAAGTCAAAACCGAGAAGAACGAGATTGGCTGGATTGAAGATCATGCCGTCGTTGACGAAAAACTCTTCAATGAATTCCAAAAGCTCGCCACCGGCCACAAGGACGCGCCGACCGTCTCCACTGCTGTCGTCCGCGACGATCTCTACCTCCACATCATGCCCGGCCGCGAGACCGATCACCTCTACCTGCTTCCCGGCAACACCAAGGTTCAGCTCCTCGAGCGCGCCACTGTAGCAAAATCAGGGAGCAATGCTCCGCGTCCGGCGCCGCTTCCAAATCCAACCGCGCCAGCAGCAAAAACTCCAACCAAGCCAACAATCTCATCTGTTCTCCCCACAACTCAGCCTGCCGACATTCAAAGGGAAGACTGGTGGCTCGCTCGCGATGGCTCGGGCCATACCGGCTGGCTCCTGTCAGGTCGCGTCGATGTTGATGTCCCTGACGAGATTGGCACCTTCGCTGAGGGCCAGCGCATCGTCGGTGCTTACATCATTGCCAAGGTCTTCGACGCCAAATCTACACTCCCTGACCAAATGGTTCCCGAGTACGTTACGCTGATGAGCCCACCCAAGTCCGGTCTGCCCTATGACTTCGACCAGGTCCGCGTCTTCACCTGGAGTGTCCAGCGC
>DAHXOQ010000257.1 GCA_027364815.1 Acidobacteriaceae bacterium
ATCCACTCTCCAGCGACCTCTTCAAAGTCCGTGGCCCCAATAAAGCCGGTCACACCGCTGCCAACGTAGTCGGCGGCACCATTTTCGGAGCCCTGCTCGGCGCAGCAATTGGTCGCGGCCCCGGCGCAGCCATCGGAGCCGTCGCAGGTGCAACCACCGGAACCGCGCTCTCCGCCGCTTCACCCAACCCCCACGCATGGATTCCTGCCGAAGCGCTTGTCAGCTTCCGGCTGCAGGAGCCTGTGACTATTGTCCCCGTTACTCCACAGTTAGCCTTCCATCTCGCGCAATCCGTCATGCCCAGCGACGGACCCCAGCTGAACCGTCGCGCGCCGGCCAACTCCAATAACTTCGCACCCGGCTATTATGGCCCCGGCTACTACCCGCCTCCCTTGCCCTTCTACCATCCCTATTACTTGATGGGTGGCGTCTACTACTGGCGCTAAAAACAACCCGCTTGTCGGGGTTGCTGCTTGACTCTCAAATTCGATGTTGATTTGAACCTTCCCCGCGCAGGGACTCCTCCACTCTGCTTGGAACTCAAATCATCCAGGGCGCTTCTCACAAGGGAGCGCCCTTTCCTTGCACACTTGTTTCGATGTGTATGCATTTGCCTTTACGCCGAAGGCGTCGCTGGCCTCATCACAGGTGCCTGTATGCAATGCTTTATAATCATTAAGAATCGGCAGCCGTCCTCGGCTGCCTGAGAATCGCGCATCTTCAGGCCGAAATCTCCACTCCCTGCATTCCTTCTTCAGGTCTTGCAACGTGGGATTCCCTGTGAATGCCCGCAGAGAGTAGAAGGCTCAAACAATTCAATGATTCGTTTCCTCCAGCAAGACAGCCGCATCACCAAGGCACTCTTCATCGTTATCATCGGCTTCGCCTCCGTCTCCATGGTCGTCTACCTCATCCCCGGCCTTATGAGCGGTGCAAGCGTTGCTGACGACGCCTATGCAATCGTCTACCCCCACTGGTACAGCCGCTACCTCGCCTCTGGTGACAAGATCACCGAGAAGCGCGTTGATGCCATGGTCAGCATGCAGATGAAGCGCCAGAACCCCGAGTACGCCAACAATCCCTTCATCGTGAACATGTACACCCAGCGTGTCGGACAGCAGATGATTCAGGAACAGATTCTCCTCGCCGAAGCCAATCGCCTGGGTATCCGCTCCACCGACAAGGATGTCATCGACTTCCTGCACAAGGGGCAATTCGGCGAAATACTTTTCCCCAAGGGTGAGTTCATCGGCCAGGACCGCTACTCCGATTTCCTCGCCAATCAATTCGGCCTCTCCGTCACCGACTTTGAAGACGAACTCCGTCAGCAGATTCAGACTGACCGTCTCCGCTCGCTCATCACCGCCGGCGTCTCCGTCAGTGACAGTGAAATCCGCGACGAGTATCGCAAGCACAACATCAAAATCAAATTCGATTACGCTGTCATCAATGGCGACGAACTCGGCAAATCCATCAATCCTACAGACGCTGAGCTCCAGGCCTTTTTCACTAAAAACGCCGCCCGTTACGCAACGGCCGTTCCTGAGCAGCGCAGCATCGCCTACTTCGCCTTTACAGTTGACCAGCTCCCCGGTGGCGTGCCAAAGGTGACAGAGCAGGAGATTCAGAGCTACTACAACGCCCATCAGGCTGAGTACAAAACCCCTGACCAGGCGCGCGCGCGCCACATCCTCATCAGCGTTCCCGCCGGTGCTGATGCCAAGACCGATGCCGCTGCCAAAGCCAAGGCCGAAGCCATCCTCAAGCAGATTCAGGCTGGCGGAAACTTCGCTGACCTCGCCAGGAAAAACTCCGACGACCCCGGCAGTAAAAACTCCGGCGGCGAACTCGGCTTTGCAAAGCCCGGCACCATGGTTCCTGAATTCGACAAGGCCATCTTCAGCCAGAAGATCGGCGACACGGCCATCGTGAAGACCCAATTCGGTTACCACATCGTTCAGGTTGAAGAGCGCCAGACCGCGCACACCCAGAGCCTCAGCGAAGTGCTTCCCACCATCCAGATCACGCTCATTCGCGAGAAGCTCTCCAAGGCTGAAGAGCAGTATGCGCAATCTCTCGTCACTGAAGCCGCCAAAAACGGCCTTGAGAAGACTGCCGCTGCCCATCATCTGACATTCACCACCAGCGAGCCGCTTCCGATCCGCGGAGTTATCGCAGCACTTCCCGATAGCACCAAGGTCGTTTCCAAAGCCTTCCAGGATGCTCTCAACGGCGCGCCTGATTCAGCGCCCACCGGCGAAGGTTACGCCATCTTCCAGGTCGCAAACATCGTCAAGGCACACGCTCCCGATTTCAACTCCTTCAAGGCGCAGATCCTCACCGATTACCGCCGCGACCTTCTACCTGCCCTCCTTTCTGAGAAGACCAACGAACTCGCAGCCAAGGCCAAGACCTACAAGGACCTCAACAAGGCTGCCAAGGAACTCGGCGCAACCGTCAAAACCAGCGCCCTCGTCGATGAAACCGGTCAAGTCCCGGATATGGGCGCAGTCAACGCGGATCTCTTCAACCTGAACGTCGGCGACTTCTCCGGCCCCATCACCACAGGCCGCACCGGCACGGTTGTCAAAATCATCCAAAAGCAGGAGCCCACCGCCGACGAGATCGCCAAGAACCTCGATTCCACTCGCGACCAGATCATCGCGCAGCGTCGCAACGAGGCCTTCAGCATCTACATCGGCGCCCTCACCGACAAGTTCAAAAAAGAGAAGCGCATCGTCCTCGGAGCCAAGGCACAGGAAGCCGCCTCCAAGGCCCCAACCCTCTGATCCCTCGCAATCCATCAAGGCCCGCAACTATTCAAGTTGCGGGCCTTTTTGCTGCGACAAAAATCTCAGTCAACCAAAACACAAGCTGACTCGCTGACTTGCTAAGGACGCTGAAAGCGTCCGCTATCGCGAAGCGCTGCTTTTGTCATAAAAACCTCTTCCTCACCAACCCCAAGTTAAATCCCACATTCCACCCCCTAATCCCGCCACACCGCCGATAATAGTTAAGTCAGGCATTTCCGTAGTCACCCATGAACTTTCAGCGCTCCTCAGGCGTTCTTCTCCACATCACATCTCTTGCATCCTACGGCGGCATCGGCGACCTCGGCCCCGCCGCCCACGATTTCCTCGACTTCCTCGCCTCTGCCAGGCAGCACATCTGGCAGGTTCTCCCGCTCTGTCCCACCGGCTACGGCAACTCACCCTACGCAGGCTCCTCCGCCTTCGCCGGCAACCCATCCCTCATCAGCCTCGAGGTTCTCGCCGACTGGGGTTGGATCGATGGCTCACGCATCTCCAACCTTACCGGTCGCAGTGGCAACGTCGACTTTGACCGCATCGAGCACAGCAAGCTTCCGCTCCTCTATCAAGCCGCACGCAATTTTCTTGACCGCGCCCCCTTCACTCCCGCGCTCGAAGACCAATGGTCCGCCTTCCGCGATTTCTGCACCACCGAAGCTCACTGGCTCGACGATTACGCCCTCTACGCCGTCCTTCGTCGCCATTACAACACCGGGGCCTGGGTCAACTGGCCTGAGCATCTTCGCCGCCGCGATCCCGTCGCCATTGCTGATGCCCGCCGCGACCACTCCCAATCCCTCGCCCAGGAGCGCGCCCTCCAATTCGCCTTTGATCTTCAGTGGCGTCTACTCCGCACCGTCGCCCACCAGAAAAAAATCCGCATCCTCGGCGACGTCGCCCTCTTCGTCAACATGGATTCAGCCGACGTCTGGCTTCACCCGGATCTCTTCGAACTTGACGCCGACCTTCACCCCATCCGCATCGCCGGCGTCCCACCCGATTATTTCTCTCCTACCGGCCAGCGCTGGGGCAACCCACTCTATCGTTGGGACCTTCTCGCCGAAACCAATTACGCATGGTGGGTGGAACGCATCCGTCGCGCCACTGACCTCTACGATCTCGTCCGCCTCGACCACTTCCGCGGATTTGAATCCTACTGGGCCATCCCTGCCGCTGAAGAAACTGCCGTCAACGGCGAGTGGGTCAAAGCTCCCGGCGCTGAACTCTTCCACGCTCTCGAATCCGCTCTCGGCCCTCTCCCATTAGTCGCTGAAGATCTCGGCATTATCACCGAAGCCGTCGACAATCTCCGCATCTCCTTGCAGATGCCAGGAA
>DAHXOQ010000258.1 GCA_027364815.1 Acidobacteriaceae bacterium
GATGCGAATTGCGCCGGAGAGCTGATCGACCGCGTAGGGCTGGATCTGTCCATGTCCATTGGAAATGGGCGTTGCGCTGGCGAGGTAGACGTAGTCAATGGTGCGGGTGATGCAGCCAGACATGAACAAGACCACTCCGAGCGAGAGAGCTGAGGCCAGAACGAGCCGGGAGAATTTGCTGAACTTCATATGCTTCCTTCGATTTGAGTTCCGGATGAAGAACCCAGTCTTAAAATGTTTTTTGGGGACGCCCTACATCCTGTCCGTTAAATTGTGCAGCAATGAAAGTTGAACATCAATCAGAACTTATGCGGAATGGAAGCCATTGAAGTGGGCAGCCCATCCGAAATAAATGGAGTGTTGACCGCATTGGTCAACCCGCCGGAGGCAGGATTCACGGCAAAGCCCGAGACAGTGCCGACGCCATTGCTTCCGAGGAAGTTGGTGACATAAATGAACTGTCCAAGATGCGGATCAACGATTACGGCAGAAGGTTGCGATCCGGCAGCGTATGTTCCGATGCTGGAGAGCGCAGTGCCAGAGATGGTGAAAGCCGAGAGGTTGCCATCGACGCTGTTGGCCGCGTAGAAGTACTTTCCAGCGGGGTCAACGGCGAGCGAGACGGGAGTGTTTCCGGCAGCATAAGCGCCAGCGAAGGTGAGAGAACCATTGGCTGCGACGGAGTAAGAGAAGATGTTGCCAGCGGGTGCAATGGACAGGTTGACGCTATCCGCGACGAAGATCGCTGAGCTGTCGGCGCTGCCGGTGTTGATGATGGAGGTGGGCAGAGTGCCTGCGCCGGTGGAGATAATTGGTTGCGCGATGTTGGCTGTGAGTACGCCATTGTTGGCGGTGAAGTTGAAGATGTAGCCGACTCCGTTAGTGGCGTCCTGGGTGGTGATGTAGAGAGTGCTTCCATTGGCGAGGACGCTGATGCCGAAGGGAGTGACGATGTCAGTGCCGATGGCGAGGGGATAGTAATTGAGTCCGGTGACTGGATTTGCAATGGCTTGGCAGAGTCCGCCGGCGGGTGCGTTGGGACAGATGCCGTTAGGGCCGGCGTCAGCACTGGTGCTGATGTTTCCGGGAATGCCAGGGAGAATCGGGAAGACGGCAACGGAACCTGGGCAGGGAGCAGCAGGCGAGCAGGTAGGCAGCGGCTCGTAGGTGTCAATGACGTAGAGGAAATGCTCAGCCGGGTCCATGGCCAAAGCAACAGGGAAGATGCCGGGAGTATTGATGGTGCCCTGTGCGTAGAGCTTGCCGTCAATTCCGATGCGGAACTGGACGATGGTGTTGTCATCGTGATTGACGACGTAGAGGTACTGGGAATCCGGAGAGACGACTTCAGCGACGGGATTGCGGCCTTGGGAAGGGAAAGGCGAGGTGGGAATCGGGCGCAGAGTGCCGGATTGCGCGTTGACTTCCATGACGTCGATCATGCCATAGTTGCTTGAGCCGGCGGCCTTGCTGCAGGCAACAAAGAGAAAGTCCGCCGAGTTTGTAGGCAGGCAGGCAGAGAGTAGCCCGGATACAAGCAGGGCGGCGGCGGCGACCAGAAAAAGCTGGCCTGATTTGTTGAACTTCATGCGCATCTTTCGTCGTTGGCCACCAGGGGTGACCGGGTCAATTTCAGAACAATTACCAGTCCTGAATAAAAACCATTCAGGTGAAAATCAGATTCAAAAATGTTTTGGAGTTCATCAGAACCTTTTAGGGATTCTGATATGAAACAAACTCTTCAAACAGATACTGCAAATATGTTGAGCCCGCCGGGTGCAGTGATTGAAGCCGGACTGCACCTGGCTGACGCAGCAAAGACTATCGAGTACGACCGGTCATGATGCACCATGTGGCAGGGCCGCTGAGCGCGAAGCTGCTGATAGAGGAGTTGCCACGAAGGGGCGAGAGTACGCCGGTGTTTGGATCGAGTACGTGTGCATTGATGGTTGAATCAAAATTGTTGGCTGTGTAGACATACTGGTTGGTTGGATCCTCAAGGATGCATCTCGGGTCAGCACCAGTACCCGCTGTGGTGGGCGAGTTGAAGGTCAGCTGGTGCGATGAAGGATCGATGACGTACTGCGTAATTCCGCTAGCCGGATTCGATGAGGAGGGCCCATTTCCGTCGCTGATGACAAACAAGTATTTACCCTTTGATTCAACCATGAGATTCACGGGGTTGGCGAGGGTTGGATCATTGGGAACAGCGCCGCCGACCTGCGAAACCAAAGCGCCGCCACTCACGGTGAAAGGCAAAATCTGGCTGACTGATACGGGGTTGGTTGTCGTGATCGGCTCATTATCAGTCACGTAGACATAGCTCGATGCATAGACGATGTTTGTGGCGCCTAGAACTGGATTGCCGTTGCCGTTGGTAATAACGTAGTTGCCGATGGAGTTGGAGTTCAGCGTCAACTGGCCGTTGGAGCTGGTGTAAGTGTAAGGAAACTCCACATTGCCGGAGGTGTAGCCGTTGAGGTTCGGTGCGGCAACGGTCATGAGATAGCCCGATGAGAAGGTGAAGTCAATGGGATTAGAAGGCACCGGGAAGTAGGTGAGCGGAGCGCCGGATGAATTGGCTGTCAACTGTGCGTTCTGGATAGTGCTCAGGCGTCCCGTGGTCTGGTCGATGGAAAAGACGGTGACATCGCCACAGAGGTTGTTGAGAGTGATGGCCTGACAGGCGACCTGTGCGTCGGAGTTGTCCGGCGCGGCTTTTTCCAGGGCCATAATGTAGTTGCCCGAGGTGTCAGAGATCAGGCGGAAGGGGTTGATGCCCTGCGTAGCGTATGTCCCTTCGGGTGTGAGGATGCCGGTGCCGCCGATCGTGAAGAGTGCGATGTTTGCGCCCTGGCACTCATAATCTGCGGGGTCACTAATCAATTGGGCGGTGGTGACGGTCGTGCAATCGGTGCCGAGCTTGTTGACGCCTGTATTGAGAACGTAGATGAAGCGACCACCATTAAGCATAACGGCGCGGGATGGGTTTGAACCGCCTGAGCCGACCGGAAGACCGTGGATGGCGGTAAGCTTGCCAGTATTGTTATCAATGTTGTAACCGGAAATGATGCCGTTATCCCCGCCCGGTGAGCCCGTAACGGTTCCAGTGATGTAAATGAAACCAACGGTAAAACTCTGAGTGCAAGAGGTAAAGCCAAAAATTACGCCTGCCGAGAGAGCGGCGATCAGCAGTTTCTTACCGAAATTCCAGAACTTCATGCGAATCCTTCATCCTGGCCGGACGCGTATCCGCCAAGTGTGCTATTACCCGAGCAAAGCTGGGTTGGGACAGGCCCTCATTGCATTGTAAAAGCTTGAGGTGCCTTGTGCCTAGTTTCCTTACGGAAAGTGATAATCCCGGTGTGGAAAGTTTGTCCAACCGGGGGTGGATTGTTGCGCCGAGACGCACCCCGGCAACTTGCTTGCGATGGGGTTTGGACGTTCAGGGGAGGGTAATTGTTATCGGAGATAGATGGAGATGAGAAAAAAAATGAAATGCGGGAAGAAGGATTCAATTCAATCAAAAGAGATGGGCCCGCTGATTGCGGGCCCATGTTGATGGATAAGTTTAGTTGCGCGGTCAACTACCAGACGCGGCAGGATTTGACAGGGTACATGGGCTGGCCTTTTTTGCAACTGAAGGCTTTGCCGAACTCGTCGAAGTTCTGCACGCTACCGTTGACGCGCCAGCGACCCGGTGAGTGGGGGTCGGTGAGTGCAGCCTGACGGGCGGAAGCGTCGGTTTGATTCTGGCACCAGACCTGCGCGAAACCGATGAAGTAGCGCTGGGCTTCGGTGTAGCCGTCGATCTTGTCACTGATGGATTTTCCCTCAGCGGCGAGCGTGTCGAGGAGGGCGAGGTAGGCGATGCGCAGGCCGCCGTTGTCGGCAGTGTTCTCGCCGAGGGTGAGCCGTCCTTTGAGCATCTGGGCGGGTGTGTCACCGACGGCGGGAGCTGCTTCAAAGCCGCTGTATTCGTCGGCGACGCAATCGGTGCGCTCGTTGAATTGCTTGCGGTCGGCGGGGGTTTGCCACTCGCGCAGGTTGCCGAGGCCATCATACTTAGAGCCCTCGTCATCGAAGCCATGGGTCATCTCGTGGCCGCTGACGACACCGATGCCGCCGAAGTTGACGGCCGGG
>DAHXOQ010000259.1 GCA_027364815.1 Acidobacteriaceae bacterium
GATCAAAGCCTATCTTCGTTGGCAACTCATCCACGCTTACGCCGGAACCAGCCTCCCTGAATCCGTTCAGCAGGAGAACTGGAACTTCTACTCCCACACCCTCAACGGCGCGCAGAAACAGCAAGACCGCTGGAAGCTCTGCACCACGCGCATAGATCGCGAGATGGGTGAAGCTCTCGGCCAGGTTTACGTCACGCGCTACTTTCCGCCCGAGACCAAGCAACGCGCCGTCAACATGACCCTCGCCATTGAAGCCGCTATGGAAAAAGACATCAACGGCCTCGACTGGATGAGCCCCGCCACCAAGACCCAGGCCATCGAAAAACTCAAGACCGTCCTGAATAAGGTTGGCTACCCCGACAAGTGGCGCGACTACTCCAAGCTCACCATCACTCCCGGCGACGCACTTGGCAATCAGGTACGTGTCCGTCAATTCAACTTCGCCCGCGACATGGCAAAAATCGGCAAGCCAGTCGACAAGCTTGAGTGGTACATGTCACCGCCAACGGTCAACGCCTACTACGACCCGCAGCAAAACACCGTCAACTTCCCCGCCGGATACTTCCAGCCGCCATTCTTCAGCGCGCTTGAAGATGACGCCGCGAACTACGGTGACATGGGTTCAACCATTGGCCACGAGCTCACTCACGGCTTTGATGACGAAGGCCGCCAATTCGACAAAGACGGCAATCTGAAAAATTGGTGGACCAAGGAAGACGAAACTAAATTTACCGAACGCGCAAATTGCATGGTCAAACAATATGACGCCATCGAAGCTGTCCCCGGCGTTCACCTCAACGGCAAAGTCACCCTCGGTGAAAACCTCGCCGACCTTGGCGGACTCTGGCTCGCCTGGATCGCATGGCTCGATAAAGCTGCTGACGCACACGTCGACATGAAATCAACTATGGATGGCTACACTCCCGACCAGCGTTTCTGGATCGCTTACGCCCAGCAATGGTGCACCCAAACCCGCCCTGAGCAGCTCCGCACTCAAGCTCAATCCAATGAGCACGCACCAGACGAGTACCGCACCAACGCAATCCTCGCCGATCTGCCCGAGTTCGCCGCCAGCTTCAAATGCAAAAAGCCCTCACCCATGATGAACCCAACCCCTTGCCGCATTTGGTAGCTGATTCAAGTATCTAAACAATAGCAATGCAAAGTAAAAACCCACCATCATCGGTGGGTTTTTACTTTGCATTCAGTTGTTTTACTTCCCAATCACACGTGCCAGTGTCGCGCCAATCTCTGCTGGCGAAACCACCACATGAATTCCAGCCGCTGTCATCGCCTTCATCTTATCGGCAGCCGTTCCCTGTCCGCCGCTGATGATTGCTCCAGCATGACCCATCCTGCGTCCCGGTGGAGCAGTCTGACCGGCGATAAATCCCACCACGGGCTTCTTCACATACTGCTTGACGAACTCTGCCGCAGCTTCTTCAGCCGACCCGCCAATCTCGCCGATCATGATGATCGCTTCCGTCTCCGGATCATCGTTGAGCAAGCGCAGCGCATCAATGTGCGTTGTCCCGATAATCGGATCGCCGCCAATGCCTATCGCTGTCGATTGACCAATCCCGCGCTGCGTCAACTGGTGCACCGCTTCATACGTCAGGGTTCCCGAGCGCGAAACAATACCCACATTGCCCTCAAGGTGAATTCGCGCCGGCATAATTCCGATCTTCGCCTTACCCGGCGAAATCACGCCGGGGCAGTTAGGCCCAATCAACCGCGACTTCGAATCCTTGATCTTCGCCCACACCTTCACCATATCGAGCGTTGGAATCCCCTCGGTGATGGCCACAATCAACTCAATCCCCGCGTCCTCCGCTTCGAGAATCGCATCGGCAGCAAATGGCGGCGGCACAAAAATTACGGTCGCGTTCGCCCCGGTCTTTTCTCTCGCTTCTTCAACCGTATTGAAAACCGGCCAGCCCTCATGCGTCGTTCCGCCTTTGCCCGGCGTCACGCCACCCACAACATTTGTTCCATACTCCGCCGCACCCTTCGCATGAAAGGTGCCTTCCTTGCCTGTAATTCCCTGAACAATCAGGCGCGTATTCTTGTCAACTAAGACAGCCATCTTATGCCCCCACCTTTGCTGCAGCAACCACGAGATCAGCTGCCTCTTTCATTGTTGCGCCCACCTGGAAATTGAATCCAGACTCGGCCAGAATCTTGCGGCCCTCTTCAACATTTGTTCCTTCAAGTCGCAGCACAATCGGCACCTTCACATTCAAATTCCGTGCCGCTGCCACTACGCCCGTCGCCAAACGATCCACTCTCAAGATCCCACCAAATATATTGATGAGAATCGCCTTCACATTCTTATCTGAAAGCAAAATCTCGAATGCATGTTCAATCTGCTCCTGCGTTGCGCCGCCGCCCACATCCAGAAAATTCGCCGGGCTTCCACCCGCATACTGAATTATGTCCATTGTCGCCATCGCCAATCCAGCGCCATTCACCATGCACGCAATCGACCCGTCCAGTTTGATGTAGTTGAGCGCATACTTGCTCGCCTCAACCTCCAGCGGATCTTCCTCCGCCAAATCTCTGAGCTCGCGAATCGCCGCATGACGGAACAATGCATTGTCATCGAACGTCATCTTCGCGTCCAGTGCAAAGAGCTTGTCATCCTTCGTAGTAATAAAAGGATTGATCTCAAGGAGCGAAGCATCTGTCTCCACAAATGCCTTATAAATGCTCTGCAAAAACGCCACGGCCGCATTGATCTGAGTCGGCTTCAACCCCAGCGCAAATGCCAGCTTTCTCGACTGCCATGCACCAAAGCCCACCACCGGATCAATTTCCTCTTTGAAAATCGCCTCTGGTGTCTTCGCTGCGACTTCTTCAATCTCCATGCCACCGGCCTTCGACGCCATAAAGACCAGTTTCCCCGTCAGGCGATCCAGCCCCATGCCCAGATACAGCTCGCGATCTATCGCCGCCGTCTCTTCGATCAGCAGTCGCTGCACTTTTTGACCAGCCGGGCCCGTCTGGTGCGTCACCAGTTGCATTCCCAAAATCTTCTTGATGTACTCGTTCGCCTCGGCAAGCGTCCGCGCCACCTTCACACCGCCGCCTTTGCCTCTGCCGCCTGCGTGAATCTGCGCCTTCACCACCACGCCGCTCGCGCCCTCTTTCAGAAGACGGTCGGCAATTGCCGCAGCCTCCTCGTAGGTCAGCGCCATCTCGCCCCTGGGCACGGCCACACCGTACTTAGCCAGGATCTGCTTTGCCTGATACTCATGGATTTTCATTGTCTTTTTTCCGCCGCGACCGCTGGCGATTATGAGATTTCGGGCCACAATGCTGCTCAAGCCCGTTATACAGCGGCACTCAAATACTATCTTGCGCCACTGAGACTCGGCAAACCAGCGCCGCACAGCGTCGCGCCCAGTTACCATAATGGGAGATGACACTGATTAAAGAACTCCTCCGCCCCCTAGCCGAAGATGGCGCAGCACTGACACATGAACAGGCAGCCGCCGCCCTCGAAGAGATTCTCTCGGGCCTTGTCCCTGAGATCGAGGTTGCATCCCTACTCGCTGTGCTCGCCACCCGTGGCGCGCTGGCCCCCGAGCTTGCGGGCTTTGTGCAGCCCATGCGCGCCCACGCAGTCCCCGTTCCGCTCACCGATGCCGCGCGCGAAGAGCTCATCGATACTTGCGGCACCGGCGGCGGCGGCCCGCGCACCTTCAACATCTCTTCAGGAGCGGCCCTTGTGGCTGCTGCTGCTGGAGCCAAAGTCGCCAAGCATGGCAATCGCGCCGTTACCTCTCAGGCCGGCTCGGCAGATGTGCTGGAAGCACTCGGCGTTCCCATTACCCTTACTCCTGAGCTCGCCGCCGAATGCCTGCGTGAGACGGGATTCGTCTTCCTCTTCGCGCCGATCTACCACCCTGCGATGAAGGCTCTTGGGGCCCTGCGCCGCGCACTCGGCTACCGGACCATTTTCAATCTCTGCGGCCCGCTCACTAATCCAGCCGGAGCGCGCGCCCAAGTCATCGGCGTCTTGAAACCCAGCCGCGTCCTGCTCTTCGCCCGCACTCTGAAAGAGCTCAACGCCCGCTGCGCCTTCATCGTCACTGGTTCGGACGGCATTGACGAGCTCACGACAACTGGAGAGTC
>DAHXOQ010000025.1:0-17653 GCA_027364815.1 Acidobacteriaceae bacterium
CGTCAAGCCGCTTCTGTTTCTGCGCTTCCATATCCGCTGGACGCCAGTTACTGGCTGACATACGTTTGGCGTAACCCCGCTGAAGCAACCCTCACTATCCGCGCCACCGGGTGTCGGCGCCAGCGCAATCGGTTCGTGCTGCCAATGAATCATATCCTTGCTGATCGCATGGCCCCAGTGCATATCGCCCCAAACAGCAGCATGGGGATTCAATTGATAGAAGAGGTGATAATTTCCCTTCCACCAAATCGGCCCGTTGGGATCGTTCATCCAGTTATGCGGCGGAAGCAAATGAAAATCAGGCCGGTCAGGGTCATTAGCAAGTGGCGAAGCAGCAGTCAACGCCTCAACACTCCGTGCGTGAGCAATCAGACCTGCAACTCCACCAGCCGCAATTGCAACAAAACTGCGCCGATTCATCGCCATTTATTTCACCGCCTCACTCAAAAGCTTTTCTGCACGCGCCAACGCGTCAAGCCGCTTCTGTTTCTGCGCTTCCATATCCGCTGGACGCCAGTTACTGGCTGACATACGTTTGGCGTAACTCTCCATGTGCTCCGAGAATCCCTTTGCAATTTCATTCACAGCCGCCTGCGCAATCGGCAACGCTGAGTGGAAGTGCGCAATCTCCTTCACGGCGCGTTCAGGATGATAGCCCAACCGATCGCCTGACTGCATGACATCCACCAACTCATCCGGCGGATCACTCACCGGCCAGGTTTGATGCATCGCTTCGTACGCTCCGCGCAGTCGCGTCATTGCACCCGCGAAACCATCGAGTTCGTCCCGCTTCGCACACAATCCCGCTTCACGTTCAACAACAATTGTCACCTGCTCATGCACACTGTGTTCCGCAACTGGAATGATTGTCGTCAGGGTATTGCCATCGTACCGCCAACCCCAATCTTTCACATTCATCGCATGATGAATTGCCAAGCCATTTACCTTCACGCTCGCAGGTGGCCAATCTCCGGGCAGCCGCAATTCGTATCCACGCTTTTCCAGCATACCCACGAAGTGACCCTTGACCGCTCCAATCTCAACGCGCAGTTCGTCACCGGTTTGCTTTGCGGTTATTGGTATCTTCGTAAATTCTCCATGCTTGTAATCAACTGATTTTCCCGAGTCTTCATAAACCTCATAGCTTGTGGATGCGCCCGACGCCATCGGCCACACATTCACAATCAGCGGATCAACAGTCTTCTCGCCCGTGAAACGCATCGGTGGTTCCATCGGCACAATCGCACCCGCACGCAGATAAACCGGAACCTCCGCAATCGTAAACTCGCGCTCTGTCGTCAGCGGCCCCGTCAAATGCTTTCCCGTCGGCCACTCGATCCACTCACCCTCAGGCAACCAGATCTTCTCTGTCGCAAGCCCTGTCACTTTATCACTCGCGCTCGCGACCGGCGCAACAATCATGCTCGCGCCGTAGACATATTCATTCTTGCTTGTGTACGCCGCATCCTCGCTTGGCCAATCGTAGTAGAGCGGATGAAGAAACGCGACGCCCGTGTCATAAGTCTTCCGCGCCTCAGTGTAGAGATACGGCTGCAACGCATAGCGCAACTGGAAGCTGTCCCGCAAAATGGAAGAGTATGGTTCAGGATACGCCCATATTCTCCGCTCCGTTTCCGGATTCTTTGTGGTATGCGTGCGCAGAATCGGGCTGAACGCGCCGAACTGCACCCAGCGCGTGTAAAGCTCCGGCTCAACCGCGCCCGGCATGTGCCCGCCAATGTCGTGGCTCCAATACGCGTAACCCACATTCGCTGCTGTCGCCGTAAACCACGGCTGAAAAGCCAGCGTCTCCCACACTGAAACCGTGTCGCCAGAAAAACCAATCTGATAACGATGATTGCCGAGGCCTCCCCAGCGATGGAAAAGCAGCGGCCGTTTTCCCTGACTCTCCTGATCAGTAAAGTGAACGTAATTCAGCCACCAGGTCGGCGTAATCCCCTCCATCTTTGTTGTCTTTTCCTGCTGCCAATCCAGCCACCAGAAATCAATTCCCTGCTTCTCCAGCGGGCGATGAATCACCTTCATATAATTCTCAGCATATTTTTTGTCAGTAATATCAAAGGGAATGTACTGCCAGGTGGCCGGGTCACTATCAATCGAGCGGCCCATCGCGCGCGCCATCTCGGGATAGTGTTCCTCCCACGGCTGAATCCCCGAAGCTGGATGCAAATTCAAACTCGTCTTCAAACCATCCGCATGCAGTCCCGCTAAAAATTGTTCAGGATCAGGGAACAGCAATTTGTTCCACGTGTACCCAGTCCATCCCTTTGGATTGCCACTCGCATCGTTCACAGCAAACTTCGCGCGGAAAGTATTGTGCCAATCCATATCGATGACCAGCACATCGAGCGGCACATCATTTTCATGGAAGCCCTTCACAAGCTCGTTCAGTTCCTGGTCGCTGTACGCCCAGTACCGCGACCACCAGGCGCCGAAAGCAAACCGCGGGGGAACCGGAATTCGACCCGCGACGCGCACATAATCACCAAGCGCCTGCTTGTAATCATGCCCATAGCCGAAGAAGTAAAGATCCTGCCGGTCGCCTGCCGGGCGTTCAATCGCCCACGGCCACGCGCGCCAGTCTTCCGTCTTCCGCTCAGGATCGGCCTTATCAAAAAGCGGGCGTGTTGAATCATCGACAATGGCCCAGCCAGAGCGCGATACAAGGCCGGGCTCCATTGGCTCCTGCAAATGTTCGCCCTCTTCGCCATCCAGCGTGCGCGTTGTGCCCATCAAATTCAGCGGGTCAACATCGCCCGGATGCCAGGCGACTTTTTTGCCGTCGATATTCAATTCGATTGAAAGGTTGTCTTTAGAGAAACGCCCATCACCGGATGGTGAGTAAGTTAAGGTAAGCGCATCAGTTTTGATTGCTAATGCTGTATTACCGCCGAAATTGTTCATTGCCTGTTCAAACTTCGGCACCGGCAAGCGCCGATTCAAAAATACCAGCGAGGCATGGTCTTCAAACTTTCCATCCGCAGCCCACTCCATGCGGATAAGTTGTGGAGTCAGCACAGTGAACCGCGCATGGCCCAGCGTCACCACAGCCCTGGGGTCAGCAACCGGGTTCATCCGGTTCTCATCAGCGGCAATATTTGTCACCGCAGGTTCAGCCTTGGTTTGCGCACTCGATAGATGTGAAAACGGAAAACAATACGCGGCGACAGCAATCAAAAGAACAAAGAAAACAAATTTGCGCACAGGGAACACCTCCAGCGATTTTCAAATCACTGAAAAATGCTACCACCCCCGTGCATTCATTGTTCAACTGGTTCTTGTGCCTGCTCTTTACTTCTATCAATTTAATGTTTGATGAGCTCTTTTATCTTTGCTTCGATCACCTTTGTCTCAATTTCACCTTCAAACCGCGCCCGTATGACACCGTTTTCATCAATCAGATAAGTGATGGGAACGCCGAGCACGCCGCCATAGGCATTTCCCAACTTCACATCGCCCATTGCTACCGGGTAGTGAATATTCATCCTCTCAACAGCCTTCAGCGCCGAAGCCTGATCATCATCAATGGAGATACCGACCACGGCAAATTTCTTTTCTCCGTATTGCCGAGCGAGTTCGTCAAAGCGCGGCATCTCCTTCAAACAAGGCCCGCACCAGCTCGCCCAAAAATTCAAGAGCACCACGCGTCCGCGCAGCTTTGCCAGGCTAATGGTTTGTTTGTTAAAGTCCGGCCTCAGAATCTCCGGGGCGCGCCGTCCAATCAAACTTGGCTTGAGCGAGGTCTGCGCACTCACCGTTGCAAAACTGGCGAGCAAGATCAAGCCCGCCAGGATGCAATGAAATTTAGCGCGCAACCGCATACCCATTTCCAATCCAATTTGTTCCGAAATCCTGTTCGAGATAAAGCACCTTCACGTTCGTGAATCCCAGGCTTTGCAATGCATTGAAAGCCGGGGCCACATTCGGGCACCGACCCCACGGACAGCATCCGCAATAGAGCACGATCGCCTGATTCTTTTTCGAACTTGCGACGCGTGCCTTGAGTGCCTCAATCCCGGAGCCCTGCGACCCAGCGCCAATGTACTCCGAACCGGGAATATGCGCCTGCTCAAACATCATCCGTGAACCAATCTGGAGGATCAGCGGCTGAGTTGCGACCTTTGTCGTGATGATCTTGTTCAATTCCGCCGGTTGAATCAAATTTGCCTTGGGAATGTTAAAAGCGGTACCCGATTGGGCGTAAAGCAGGGGTGCGATGAGTAGTGCGAGTAGAACGAAAAGTTTGCGCATGTGTGCCTCTCAAGGTTGATTGTAGAACGTACATGAGATAAGAGACAAAATGGAGCATGTGTATTACAAGATGAAACCGGCATTCTCACTAACCGGTGAGAGAAAATAGCTGCCAACTCTTGTTTCTGTCGCATAGAATGAGACACACCAACTCCACCTTAGAGAGGTTTTATGAAATTGCAGCGGATACTTTTAAATGCCAGCCTGTTGATTGGATTTTTTTGGCTGGCTCTTCCCCACACATCCCACGCACAGGCGCGTACCCCCGATGCTCAACTCATCGCGCACCGCAATCAAATTGAATCGGAACTTGAATCAGTCGCCATCATCGACCGCAAAGTGATGATCCCCATGCGCGACGGAAAACGCATGCAGGCCGATATCTACCGCCCCAAGGATCAATCGAAAAAGTATCCCATCATCTTTTCGCGCACACCCTACAACTTCAACTACTGGGATATTTCGCTGGGCGCGCCGCGGGATATGAGCAGAGAACTTGATGCCGTGAAGCACGGTTACATTTACATCGAGATGAATGAGCGCGGACGTTATTTTTCCGAGGGCGACTATGACATTCTCGGCGTGCCACTCACCGATTCCGACGATGAGCTTGACTGGATGAGCGCGCAGCCGTGGAGCACCGGCAAGGTCGGTCTCGTCGGCTGCTCGTCAACGGCCGAGTGGCAACTGAACGTGGCCTCGCGCGGCAACAAGGCGCTCGCCGCGATCATCCCGATGAGTTACGGCGCGGGTGTTGGCAAGGTTGGCCCCTACTACGAGCAGGGCAACTGGTTCCGCGGCGGCGCTATTCAATTGCTTTTCCCATCGTGGCTGCATGATTATGGATTTGAAGTCAATGACGCCAAGCCGAATTTTCCTGCGGGCACATCGCAAGAGGCGCTGATTGCGGCGGCGAAATTATGGGATCTCGATGCGCACCCGGCGCATGTTGACTGGTCGAAGGCTTACTGGCATCTTCCGATTAAAGATCTGCTGACTTCGGTGGGTGGTGCTCACAACATCTACTCTGATAAGACGCCTTCCGGCGAGAAGGCGATGATTGAGCGCGGCCCCAACGATCCTGCCTGGTTGAAAGGCGGATTGTGGAATGAGAAATTGCGGATCAATGTGCCGGGGCTGTGGCTGATGACCTGGTACGACATCAGCGTGGCGCCGAATCTTGCGGCCTACAATCAGGTGCGCAAGACAGCGGACCCTGCGATCGCCGACGAACAGTATGCGGTGATTGCGCCAGTTCCGCATTGCAGTTATTGGGGTGCGAGCGAACATACGAAGGTGGGCGAGCGCGATCTCGGCGATGCGCGCCTGGATTACGAAGCGCTGACATGGGCATGGTTCGACCGCTTCCTCAAGAACGAAGACAAAGGCCTGCTGGCGAAGACACCCAAGGTCCAGTACTACACCATGGGTCTCAACAAGTGGCAGAGCTCGGATGTATGGCCACCGGCAAATGCAAAGCCCATGACCCTGTACCTCGCCAGCAACGGCCGCGCAAATTCACTCAATGGAGACGGCGCGCTGAAGCCGGCGTCTCCCGCTGAAGACAAAGCTGACAGCTTTACGTATGACCCGATGAATCCTGTGATGACCAATGGCGGAGGTTTCTGCTGCATGGGCGCAGACGCCAAACCTGGCGCTCAAGAGCAGCGCGCCACGGAAGCGCGCGAAGATGTTCTGGTGTACTCGACCGGTCCACTCGATAAAGGCCTTGAGGTCAGCGGGCCGATCGACGTGACGCTCTACGTCGGTAGCGACGCCAAGGACACGGATTTCACCATCAAGCTCGTTGATGTTTATCCTGACGGCACGGCGTATAACGTTGACGACAACATCCAGCGCGCGCGCTATCGCGATGGCTATGACAAGCCGCCTGTGTGGTTCGAGAAAGACAAGGTTTACAAGCTGAGTTTTCAGCCAATGCAGACGAGCATCTTGTTTCCCGCAGGTCATCAACTGCGGATCGAAGTGAGCAGCAGCAACTTCCCTCGTTACGACCGCAATCTGAATACTGGAGGGAATAACTTTGATGAGAGCAAAGGCGTGGTGGCACATAATGCGGTGCACCACTCGGCGAAGTATCCGTCGAGTGTGACGTTGAGCGTTGTGGAGAAGTGAGTTGAAAGTATGGAATCCCCGGTCTCAGAAGCGAGACCGGGGGCAGCCGGAATTGCAGGGCAGTTTGTTAATGTGAAAGATGAAAAAGCCCTCGCCGTTAAGCGAGGGCTTTTTCATTGGCTGCATTCAACTGAATGTGATTTAAACGTCCAAATTCCTTACATCCAGCGCATTCTCTTCAATGAATTTGCGGCGGGCTTCGACGTCTTCGCCCATGAGGGTTGTGAAGATGGTCTCGCACTCGGCAATGTCCTCGAGCCGAACACCCAGGAGCGTTCTGCGCTCAGGATCCATGGTGGTTTCCCAAAGCTGCGGCGCAGTCATCTCGCCGAGTCCCTTGTAGCGCTGGACTTGATATTCCTTGCGTCCCTGCTCGATGACAAACTCAAAGAGCTCGCGGGCGGTCTGCTTCTCAACGGGATCGCGATGAGCACGCACACGCTTGGCTGGCTTGGCTTCGGTAACTGGAGCCTCTGCCGCTTCCGCCGCATCGTCCACATCATCCTCAGCTACTTCAGCCGGAGTCTTGGTTGCGTATTCAATCAGGAATGGCGGTTCCAGATACTCCTTGATTTGCGCGTATTTAGACATCATCTGGCGATACTCCGCGCTCGAAGCAAGCGACCAATCAATCTTGCGCACCGCGTGTTGAACGTCGGTGAATTCGAGGGACCAAGTCTGGTGCTCTTCGTCCTTTACGGGCTCGCCGATTGATCGAATCTGCAGATCGTCAGCTACTGCGGCAATTTCCTTGCGCAGAGCTTTGAGCTTCTCAGGGACCTTGCCGCTTTCAGTTGCCGCAAAATCCGCGCGGCTGACCAACTCGGCCTTGGCCAGAATCTCAGTCACTTTTTCATTGCGAATGCGCTTGTCCACCTTGTCGAAGAATCCGATGTACTCGTCCAGATGGCCCATGAACTTGGTCAGCGCCGCGCCTTCAATCTTGCTCGCTGCTTCGCCATGACGGACAACCATGCCATCACTGGCGCGCTTGACCATGACTTTGACGAACTCGCGCTCATCCTTGATGTACTGTTCAAAGCGGCCCTTCTTGATTTTGAAGAGCGGCGGCTGGGCGATGTAGATGTTGCCTTTTTTGATCAGCTCCGTCATGTGGCGGAAGAAGAAGGTGAGGAGGAGGGTGCGGATGTGCGAACCGTCGACGTCGGCATCCGTCATCAGAATAATTTTGTTGTAGCGAATCTTCGACGAGTCAAAATCATCCTTGCCGATGCCGCAGCCGAGAGCTGTAATCATCGCGCGGATTTCCTCATGGCCCAGCATTTTGTCGTAACGCGCCTTCTCGACGTTGAGGATCTTGCCCTTCAGCGGCAGAATCGCCTGGAAGCGGCGATCACGTCCCTGCTTGGCAGTACCGCCTGCGCTTTCACCCTCGACGAGATAGAGTTCGCAACGCTCCGGATTCCTCTCCGAGCAATCGGCAAGCTTGCCGGGAAGGCCGCCGCCATCGAGGGCGCCTTTGCGGCGGGTGAGGTCGCGGGCCTTGCGGGCAGCTTCACGAGCACGCGAGGCTTCAATCGCCTTGTTGATGATCTTGCGCGCAATGGGCGGATTCTGTTCGAGGAACATTCCCAGCCGCTCGTTCACAAACGCCTGCACTGTGCCGGCAATATCCGAATTGAGCTTGCCCTTGGTCTGGCCTTCAAACTGCGGCTGCGAGAGCTTGACGCTGATCACTGCAACGAGGCCTTCGCGCACATCGTCGCCGGAGAGATTTTCCTTCACCTCCTTGAACAATCCAAGCTGCTGTCCAATCGCATTCACCGTGCGCGTCAGCGCCGTTCTAAATCCGGATAGATGCGAACCTCCATCGACCGTGTTGATGTTGTTGGCAAAGCTGAAGACCGTTTCCGAGTAGTTGTCGTTGTACTGCAGTGCAATGTCGATCTCGACATTATCGCGCGAAGCTTCCATCACAATCGGCTTCTCGTGCAGCACGCTTTTGCCTCGGTTCAGATGCTTCACAAATTCTGAAATTCCGCCTGCATATCTGAACTCGGTCTTGCGCGCCTCGCCCGTTTTTGCATCGGCCGTGCGCTCGTCGGTCAGCGTGATTGCGAGTCCCTTGTTCAGGAAGGCCATTTCGCGCAGACGCTGCGCCAGCGTATCGTAGTTGAATTCAGTGGTTGTAAAGATCGTCTTGTCGGGCAGAAAATGCACGAGTGTCCCACGCTTCTTCGACGCGCCACCCTTGCGCAGTTCGCTCACCGGATCGCCGCAACTGAAGTCCATCTCCCACGTAAATCCATCGCGCCAGATTTCGACATTAAATTCCTGGCTCAGCGCGTTCACGCAACTGACACCGACGCCATGCAAACCGCCAGAAACTTTATACGTTGACGCATCGAACTTGCCACCCGCATGGAGCTTCGTCAGAACCACTTGCACTGCGGGCATCTCCTCGCCATTCGGCAGGGTCTTCATGTCCACAGGAATTCCGCGCCCATCGTCCACGACAGTCACTGAATTGTCCAGGTGAATCGTGACGTCGATCTTCGTCGCGTACCCCGCCAGGGCTTCGTCGACGGAATTGTCCACGACCTCATAGACCAGGTGATGCAGACCCATTTCGCCAGTCGAGCCGATGTACATAGCCGGACGCAGACGCACAGCTTCAAGGCCTTCAAGGATCTTGATGTTTTCGCTGGTATAAGTCTTGTTCATGTCGCCGTTCTGAACGGGCTGAATCTCGTCTTTTTCGTCTTTCACCGTCGCCTCTTCCTGATGGAAACTTTTGCTGCTAATCGCGCGTGCGCAGAAAGATAAATCGGGGAACCCGCGCAGCGAAGCGAAAATGCCCATAAATCCTTGCAAAATGTGGGATTTTGGGGCAAATTACTCTCTTAATTTTAGCACATTTCAGTCCTGGTTTTTGACCCGTATTTTAACCGCAAATTAAGCTTGATTCCGGCTTGAAAACGGGGGGAAATTGACCGCTTCAAAGAACTGTTTATGGAGGATTTAGCTTACTTGCAGGGTGGGACAAAAATGGTAGTGATAATTCACTCATCGCACGCTGCTATGAAGAGATTTTTTTGGAAGCCGCTATACTTCGAATAACCTTTGAGTCGAAACAGAATAATGAAATGAAAACTTACACACAGTTTCCCGCCCGATACTACTCAATGGTTCACGCGAACCCGGGCAGCATACTGCTTCAAACGGCGCGATTTGATGCGGAAAATTATCGCAGCTATCTTTTTACGCGGCCGGTGCGTATGCTCACGGCTCAAAGTACGCTCTTCGAGGAGATTGATGCGGCATTGGCATGCGGAAACTATGTAGCCGGGTTTTATTCCTACGAGTGCGGAGAAAGCCTCAGGAATTTGGGCAATTGCACAGTAAATAACACGAGCATTCCGAAGTATTGGCTTGGCGTATATTCAAAGGCCTATATTTTTAATCATCTGACAGGTGAATTTGAGGGCGAAGCGCCGGATGATTTTCTTGCGGGCGAGCCTGACAATCGTTTTGAAATCCAGAACCTGCGCTTCGGTTTAGAAGAGAAGAGCTATGGCGAAAAAATTGCAGTGATACAGGAGTACATACGCGCGGGCGACACCTATCAGGTGAACTTCACAGACCGGGTGCGGTTCGAGTTCACTGGCTCTGCGATGGCAATGTTTGCAAGGCTGGCGGACGCCCAGCCGGTTGCGTACAGCGCGTTTCTTCATGGAGAGAATTGGCAGATACTTTCTTTTTCTCCGGAGCTTTTCTTTCGTCAGAAGAACCGAAAGATACTAACGCGTCCGATGAAAGGCACGGCGCCGCGAGGCGCGACTCTGGAGGAGGACAAAAGAATAGCCTGGTGGCTAGAAAACGACATCAAGAATCGCAGTGAAAATGTGATGATTGTGGACTTGATGCGCAATGATCTGGGGCGCATCTGCGAGTTTGGAAGCGTGCGAGTGGACGAACTTTTTCATGTTGAGAAATACGAGACGCTCTTTCAGATGACTTCAGAGGTTTCTGGTACGTTACGTCCGGAGATGCGTTACGGCGAGATATTCGAGAGCCTTTTTCCGTGTGGTTCAGTAACTGGAGCGCCGAAGCACCGGACGATGGAGATTATTCAAGATCTGGAGCAAGGACCACGCGGAGTTTACACGGGCGCAATCGGATTCTTTTCGCCAGCGCAGGAGGCAGTCTTCAGCGTGCCGATACGAACGGTTGTGATTGAGAACAACTGCGGAGCGATGGGGGTGGGCGGGGGTATCGTCATTGATTCACAGGCAAAAGACGAGTTTGATGAGTGCCAACTGAAGTACGAGTTTCTGACACGACGTGACGAGGCATTCGAACTGCTTGAAAGTATTCTTTGGAACGAAGGTTACAGTTTTTTGCCGTTGCACCTGGAGCGAATGGAATCATCGGCAACATATTTTGGATTTAACTATGATCGCAACTCCATTTTTGAGGCATTGAAGGTTGAGGAGAGGCAATTTGCATTTGGAGCGGCGTACAAGGTGAGAGTTTTGCTGGCGCGTACGGGTGCGGTGAAGGTTACGCACAGTGCGGTTGGGAAAGAGGCTGGGACAGGCAAGGCCGCGCTTTCTGCGGTCAGGGTCTCATCGGGGGATCGATTCTTGCGGCATAAGACGACACGACGAAAACTATACGACCAGCAATACGCACAGGCTTTGCGAGAAGGCTATGATGAGGTGCTGTTTCTGAACGAATCGAACGAGTTAACCGAGGGGGCCATCAGTAATTTGTTTATCGAGAAAGAAGGCCGTTGGTTTACGCCCCCGGTTGAATGCGGATTGCTGCCAGGGGTTTATCGGCGGCATCTGCTTGAAACCAAGCCTGGGGCTGAAGAGAGAAGGTTGCAGCTCGAAGATCTTGCTTTGGCGGACGCAATTTACATTTGCAATGCTGTACGTGGATGCAGGAGAGTAAGGCTGGAAAGTTTTTAAGCACGGGCTGAGGCACATGAAGATATTTATGATGGCCAAGACGGCGCTTTGCGTAAGTTGATGTTCACACTCTTTTAGCAAGTTAGCAGCAGTAGAAAACTTGAGTTGGTAACCCGGCGAGAAGTCAGGCCATTCAATCATCAGCACAAAAACAAATTGTTGGTGAGAGGATGATGGCAGAGACCCATCTTTTCCGCATAAAAAAGCCGGAAAGGATGGGGACCTGACGATCGGGAGTGTACGTTCTTTGAGCTTACTTCGCCTTCGCAGTACAAGCCGGGTTAGCAATCTCCACACGTCGATTCTTCGCTCTTCCCGCATCTGTCGAATTGTCGGCAATTGGCTTGGTCTTGCCATAGCCCTTCGCCGTCAAACGCGCCGCGGCAACTCCGTGCCCGGTTAGCCAGGTTACGACAGCTTTGGCGCGCGCTTCTGAAAGCGTTTGATTGTAGGCATCGCCGCCTACGTTATCCGTGTGCCCTTGAATCTCGAGCTTGAGGGTCGGGTTCTTCTTCAGAAGATCCAGAATCTGTTGCAACACCGGATCGCTGGCCGCCTGCAGCGTGGACTTGTTGAAGTCGAAGAGCACACCATAGATTGCGACGTGACAGTTAGCCTCAAGATCTTTGGCCAGGTTTTTGGTTTCGTTGCCGGCGTCGGCGACACGAATTTCGTAAGTATCATTCTTGTGCAGTGACGCCCACAGGTTGCGGCCATTCTTCGTGAAGTGCGCCGTGATGACAACGTCGGCGCTCATGCTTTCACTCAATATGGTCCAGCCTGCTGCCGTAAGCGCATCATGATAAGCCATGCGAAACAATTTATTTGATAGCCCATCCGCTGGTTGATAGTAATCCTTGATGATTGAGCTGGAAGCGACTAACTCCTGCGCAGCGGCACCTTGGATGGAGACATAAAACGGCGTAGTATCCGGTGCACTGCTTCTGAATTTGGATCCTGGCAACGGTCCCAGCCACGGAAAGTCGCCCGCGTTAGCGTTCACCAGCTCTGGGGTTGCTGCTGGGGTCTTCAGTGTGAACTTGAAAGGCATCGGCGCAATCTCGACGATGTCAATAGTGCCGCGCTCAGGATCTCCAGGTTCGACTGTAGCCCATGCCTCCACTCCATCTTTCTGGTAATGTGCGAGCATCGCGATTTCGCCGGTAGGCCATTCATGCACAGATGTCCATCCGTTGTTGAGGAATGCCGGTTTGATGATCGCCCAGATCGCTTCTCTGGTCATGGCACCCTGAAGAATGATGGGAAACTGCCAATGCTTTCCACGGGTCATTTTGCCGAAGGCAGTATTCCCCAGATTTCCTTCCGGCATGAGCAGTTCGGTCCAGGGCTCATACGTGACGCGGTAAGGTTTGCCAATCTTATACAGAAAGGTCAACTCGGGCGGCATAGGCAAATCCTGCGCCATAACGGGGAGGGTGATGAAAGCAAGCAATGCGGCAATAAACACGAAGCGCAAACGGGAGGCAGATATCACAAAGAGCGAGAGTGCAATAGATTGCATAGACACCTCGGAGTGCTTCGAGGGTAACACGCGCGTGTTGTATTTCGTTTGTAATTTCTAGCTGTCAGCAATTCAATTTGAAGCGACAAGTTGTTCAATGTGTGATTTTTATATCCCAATCTATTACAGAACCATGTGGAGTGGTGAGGAGACTGCCGAGCCTCTCGGAGAGTTAACACGAAAATGCTCACGGCTGCACTGCGCAGCACATTCAAGCTCATCACATAAATTCATTTCATTGTTCCAAAATGCTCATTCCTAGCGACTTGGTGCGGCTATCATCTACCCAAATCAGTAGTTTGTATCTTTGCGAAACGGGTAATAGCATGCAAGCGAAAGAACCAAGTTCAGAATGAATCAAATCTAAACGCCGTGAGCTTGAATAAATGACAAATTCAGAACTGACTCAGGTTCTATTTCTACTATTGCTATTGGTTGGCCTTGCGCAATTATTTGGCTGGCTTTTCGTAAAAATGCGGCAGCCTAAAGTCGTCGGTGAAATACTCGCCGGAGTCGTACTCGGCAACGCACTCATCGGACGCTTGCCCTTTGCGGCCCACTTCATTGAGAGCGCCAAACATCAAGGCAACGTTTTGGATTTTGTTTATTGGCTGGGTCTGCTGCTGCTGATGTTCCTGGCCGGTGCAGAAACACAGCAACTTTTCACTCGTGGCGAGCGACGCCAGGTTGCATGGCTCATCATTGTCGGTACTGGTCTTCCATTCGCCCTCGGATTACTCTTCTCACCGTGGCTGATCAGGCCATCGATGGCAGGCCCAAACGGCAATCGCATCTCGCTGACAATTATCCTTGCGGTTGGCGTAGCCGTGACTTCAGTTCCGGTTGTCTCCAAAATTTTCGCCGATCTCAAAATTCTTCACACGCGTTTCGCGCGGCTGGTTCTCAGTGTTGCTGTCCTTGAAGATATTGTTCTTTGGCTTGCCCTGGCGGTTGCAACGGCGGCGGCGGGTAAGGCTGTCCTTGATCCACGCGCCATGAGCTATCATCTCCTTGCAACTGTGGCCTTTTTTGTTCTGGGCTTGACCATCGTTCCGCACTTGATTAAACGCGTCAACAAGGCGCAATTCAATGTTCTGGCCAGACATTCTCCCGCTGGCTACGCGATTGCAGTCTTGCTTGCCTACTGCGTTGTTGCTGGAGCGCTTGATATCAGTCTCGTCTTCGCAGCCTTCCTCGCGGGATTCGCCGTTGTGCATAAGAAGCGCCGACTATTCGCTGATGCGCTTGATGCCATCGGAAAAATCTCCTTCGCCTTCTTCATTCCCGTTTACTTCGCTGTCGTTGGCCTGAAGCTGGACCTGGTCCGCGGCGTCTCGCTTTGGATGATGCTCTCCTTCATTGCCGTAACTTGCATCGTCAAGGTATTTTCCGTTTCACTTGCGGCCCGTTTTGCCGGCTTTCGCGGATTGGACCTGGCAAATCTAGCCATCACCACCAACGCGCGCGGAGGCCCGGGCATCGTGTTGGCGAGTGTCGCCTTCGATGCCGGTATTATCAGTTCGAAGTTCTATACAACGCTGGTAGTGGCTGCCGTCATCACTTCGCAATTTGCCGGTGCATGGTTGGCCTACGTTCTGCGCAAAGGATGGCCACTGCTCATGCCAACGGTCCCGGATAGATTAGCTGAGACGCCGCAATTAATCAGCAATGAGTTATAGGTGTGCCTTTCTTTTAGGACCACTCAATACGTGAGGCGAATTAGAGTCTCTATTCCGTGATTGAGTAGTCACTCATTCCCTGACACCTGACAACTGATAACTATTTTTTCAAGATGGCTCACTAATCGATAACCATACCCTATTTTTCGCACAAAATGGTCAACGATTCAGCACCGGGGAAAGTTTTACGTCAACTTTAAAATTCAATCAACGCCTGGCTGCAAGAAACATGCAACTAATAACTAGCTTAGAGATGCTTCTCTGCTTTCGAGTTCTTCAAGCTCCGCGCCGATCTTCTTCGGTTTCATGAGCCACCACTGGATGCGGTCGAACATGAGGTAGACGACCGGGGTGCTGAAGAGCGTCAGCATCTGCGAGACGATGAGGCCGCCGACGATAGAGATGCCGAGGGGCTTGCGCAGCTCAGAGCCTACGCCGCCGCCGATAGCCAGCGGGATACCGCCGAAGAGTGCGGCCATCGTCGTCATCATGATCGGCCGGAAGCGCAGCATGCAGGCATCGTGGATCGCCTGGGCGGCGCTCTCGTGTCCGGCGCGCTGCGTCTCGAGCGCGACGTCCACCATCATGATGGCGTTCTTCTTCACAATTCCGATGAGCAGGATGATTCCAATCACAGCGATGATTGAAAGATCAGTACCTGTGGCCAACAAAGCCAGAAATGCGCCGACGCCGGCCGGAGGAATCGTAGAGAGAATAGTGAACGGATGAATGAGGCTCTCGTAAAGGATGCCGAGAACAATATAAACAGCCACAAGTGCGGCGAAGATGAGCCAGCCTTCGCTCTTCATCAAATCCTGATAAGCCTGGGCCGTACCCTGAAAAGAGGCGGTGACACTCGATGGCATGTTGAGTTCCTGCTGTGCTTTTTGCAGAGCCGTGACGGCATCGCCGAGTGCAACGTTGGGTGCAAGATTGAAAGAAAGCGTGACCGCCGGATACTGCCCCTGGTGATTGACCTGCAATGAGGTGCGCTTCTGCTCGTAGTGCGCGATAGCAGAAAGCGGAACCATGGCTCCTGTCGTGGATTTGATGAAGATGCCGTTGAGTGCGTCCGGGCTGAGCTGGTACTTAGGATCTACTTCCATGACAACGAAGTACTGATTGAGTCCGGTGTACATCGTGGAGACTTGACGCTGGCCAAATGCGTCGTACAGAACCTGGTCGATGGAGGCAGGTGTGAGGCCGAGGCGAGATGCGGTGTCGCGGTCAATCGTAAGTTGCGCGCTGAGGCCGTTGTTCTGCTTGTCTGTGGAGACGTCGCGCAATTCCGGCATGGTTGCCATCTTGGCCTGCAGCCTGGGCGCCCAGCTATTGAGTTCGTTGATGCTTGCATCGGAGAGCGTGTACTGATACTGCGCATCGGATCGGCGGCCGCCCATAGAGAGTTCCTGCTGAGTTTGCAGGAAGAGCGTGGTACCGGGCAGGATGAGCTTGCGCCGCAAGCGGTTGATCACCTCGTCAGAGGTGACAACTTTGCCGTTCTCTGTGCGTTCTGCGGGCGGCTTGAGAGAGATGAACATGCTGCCGGTGTTACTGCTGTTGCCAAAGCCACCACTACCTGCCGCTGCGGTGACGGCTGAGATGGCGGGGTCAGCGAGGACGCGCCCAGCGAGCTCCTTGATATTTTTGTTCATCGCGTCAAAGCTGATGTCTTGGGGGCCACGCGCCGAACCCTGGAGACGCCCAGAGTCCTGCTGCGGGAAAAAGCCCTTGGGAACGATGATGAAGAGATAGACATTGAAGGCGACAGTACAGAATAGAATGCCCATCATCAGCCACTGGTGGCGCAGAACCCAGCGCAGGCCCATTGCGTATTCGTCACGGAGCCATTCAAATCCGCGCTCGGAGATGCGGTAGAGATAGCCATGCTTGCGCCCTTCGAGGGGCTTTAGAAATTGCGCGCAAAGCATCGGGGTGGTGGTGAGCGAGACGAGCAGCGAGACGGCGATTGCCACGGAGAGAGGGACGGCGAATTCGCGGAAGAGGCGGCCCACAAGACCACTCATGAGCAGGATGGGAATGAAGACGGCAATCAGCGAAGCGCTCATGGAGAGGACAGTGAAACCAATCTCCCTGGAGCCTCTCATCGCCGCGTCCCATGGATTGTAGCCCATTTCCAGATAGCGCGGGATGTTTTCATTGACGACGATGGCATCATCGACGACGAATCCCGTGGCGATGGTCAGCGCCATCAGGGAGAGATTGTCGATTGAGTAGCCGAGGATGTACATGATGCCAAATGCACCGAGCAGAGAGAGCGGCACGGATACGGCCGGGATGATGGTCGCCCATACCTCGCGCAGAAAGAGAAAGACGACAAGGATAACGAGAACGACGCTGATGAGGAGCGAGATTTCGACGTCGTGAACGCTGGCGCGAATCGTCGTGGTGCGGTCAACGGCGACGGCCAGGTGGATTGTGGGCGGTATTTCCGCCTGTAGACGTGGAAGCTCCGCCAGAACATTGTCGACGGCTTGAATGACATTCGCACCGGGGACTTTAAACACCACAATCATGATGGCGTCTTTGAGCGGAGCGTTTGCGCCATTGTCAGGATTTTTTCCGGTGTATCCCGCGGTATGAATATCAGCGACACTATTCGAGACAGTGGCAACGTCAGAGACGCGCACCGGCGCCCCGGTGAGCTGGTTGTAACCGACGATGATGGGCGCGTAATCCTTAGCCTTGAAGATCTGGTCGTTGTCACTGATCTGAAAGCGCTGACTGACGTTGGGATCTTTACTCTGAAATGAGCCTTTGGGACGGTTGGCATTGGCGTTGGCCAGCGCAGTGCGAACGGCCTCAAGACCGACGCCACTGTTGGCAAGCTGCATGGGGTTGAGCTCAATGCGAACAGCGGGGCTAGCGCTGCCAAATGCGAAGACCTGACCGACACCGTCAATCTGCGAAATTTTTTGATCGAGAATGGAATCGGCGATGTCATACATCTGCGGCTTGCTGAGCACATCAGAAGTGAGCGCGAGAACAAGGATGGGCGCTTCAGCAGGATTGGCTTTGCGATAGCTGGGATTCTGCGGCAGATAAGCGGGAAGATTGCTGCGAGCGGCATTGATGGAGGCCTGCAC
>DAHXOQ010000025.1:17663-18013 GCA_027364815.1 Acidobacteriaceae bacterium
GACGCCGGCGATGCGTCCGAATTGACGTTCGAGAGGCGGGGCGACATTAGAAGCCATGGTCTCCGGACTGGCGCCGGGAAGGCCTGCACTGACACCGATGACAGGAAAATCAGTTTGCGGAAGTGACGCGACAGGGAGCTGAGTATACGCAACTGTTCCCGCCAGGAGCAGAGAGAAGATCAAGAGCGTTGTAGCAACCGGGCGTTCAATGAATGGAGCGGAGAGATGCATGGGAAGGCCTCAATCCGCGGAAGCGGTGTTTTGATCGGCAGCGAGAGCTACTCGAATTTGTTCATTGAGCTTTGACTTGTTGCCGAAGCGTTGGGCGAGCTTGTCGAAGTAGATGTAGA
>DAHXOQ010000260.1 GCA_027364815.1 Acidobacteriaceae bacterium
ACATCGCGATGGACGCGCTGCGTCTTCCGCCGCCTGACGCCGACGTCTCAACGCTGTCGGGCGGGGAGCGCCGGCGCGTCGCCCTGTGCCGCCTCCTCTTGTCCAAGCCCGACCTCCTCCTCCTCGACGAGCCCACCAACCACCTCGACATGCGCGCTAAAGATGTTCTCCTCGAAGCCATCGCCGCATTCTCCGGCACCGTCGTCTTCGTCTCCCACGACCGCTACTTCATTGACCGCCTCGCCACGCGCGTCATTGAAGTTGAAGCCGGCGCCATCACCACCTACGAAGGCAACTACGAAGACTACTTGCGCAAAAAGGAATCACTCAGCGCAGCTTCTTCGAATGACACACAGAAAAATGAATCGGCTAAGAGTGCGGGTGCCCCCGCTCCCTCGCCTTTGGGGACCGGGGATAGAAGAGCTTCTACAAACTCTGCTACTCTCGGTAACCATTCCGCCGTTGCTAACTCCGCTACTCCCGCCGACCCCGCTAACCCCGCTAACACCGCTAACTCCGCTAACTCCGCTAAGAAAAAACTCAACCCCATCAAGCTCAAGCAAATGCAAGACCGTTGCACCTTCCTCGAAGAAGAAGTCCCCCGCATCGAAGCCTCCATCGCAACAACCGAGCAGCAACTCGGCAACTTCATCTCCGTCTCAGAAACCGAGCGCCAATCCACCCTCCTCGAATCCCTCCGCACCCAGCTCCACGAACTCACCGCCGAATGGGAAGAACTCATGACCCATTTGGAAGAGTAATCTTTAATAATTAATTCAATAAATCTTCGGTATCGGTAAAAGCGATAAGGTGTATTCTTTCTCCAACGTACTATGTTGGAGGCAATCATGCAGGTAGAATCGCAATCTGTTGCTATCTGGATTGAAGCAATTGCTGTATGCATAGAGGCTGTTGCCCTCGTATTGATCCTTCTTTTTGAAGAGCGTGGAAGAAGAAAAGATCATCAGGAACTTCTAAAACAACTTGATATTTCGCGTAAGCAGATAAATGCTGATCGTGTCGCTGAAATATTTAAGGCGCTTCGCAACTTTGAGCATTACATTGTGCAAGGTGTGCACTTCAAGAAAACGTTAGGACCCGGGAAAGACTTTTCTGAATATGGCGATTATTCCAACAAAGGTGGATCTATTGACAAAGAGTATTTGGATCTTCAAGAGGCTTATTACCTCTCTTATCTTGTGTCTGACTCATTGGCAGTATATTTGAAAGCACGAATGGCGGAAGCTGATGGATTACAACGTCTCTCTAGTGCAACTGAATTTAATGCAAGCCTCCAAGAGTTTCACAAAAATTGGGATGTTTACAAAATGGCAGTTCAGATAAGGGAACTTTCTTAATGTCTGAATTTTAAAGCTCGAAAATCTGCTTAGAGGCTTGCGCACACACTTTAATTTCCACAGAATTATTTGTCCTATTCGTCACCTGAACTCGATTCAGTATGAATCTCTAAGAGTTGCTTCGCGAGCATTGAGCTCAGCAATCCCTTCATGGCTGTAAGGTCTATCTTGCCATCCACCCAAGCATCGTCAGCGGCTTCGAGTGCTTTATAGTATGGAGATTTATCTTCGGCGATTTGGTCTGGGATCGTCTTCTTGCCTGGTAAAACATATCCCAGCTTTACACACAGGATCATGTAGGATGCTGCTCTTGAAGTTCGTCCGTTCCCATCAGTGAATGGATGAATCCAGTTCAGCCTCCACATGACGTACGAAGCAAGATGAATTGGACTCTTTTCATTCCATTTTTCATTGATGTAGTCGCAGAGTTCCTCTATTTGAGCTGGGACTTCAAATGCAGATGGCGGTTGATGCTTGCTACCACCTATTTCAATATCAGATGGTCGAAAGTTTCCTGCATATGAAGAAATGCCAGCAAGTGCTTCACGGTGGAGGTGAAGAAGTTGCGAAGGACGAAATTTAAATGGCTGTCTTTCTGGGTCGATGAAAGTCTCGACCATTTTTATTACCGCATCAAACTGCTTGAGTCCGTTTAGCGCTTCTTGCATTGCCCTGAGATCAGGGTCTGAAATAATCTCAGCATCAAATGCTTGGCTATGCCTGGTTGGCTCAACCATTATTTGCTCCGGTCGGCCAACTTCAACGCTTCTGCTTGTTCGTCAATCATTTCACGAGTGACGCGTTCATTTTCGATATGCGTATTTCCGTAAGCAAAGCTTCTGCGTTGTGCCTCACGTTCGTCGCTTGGGAATGCAACGTCACGTGCAGCTTCAACAAGTTCCTGAAGATAATTTGTCATGACTGCACCCCCTAAACCTTATCTTTTGACATTATCACTGTCCGGCGCCGATGCCAACAATACGTACATCATCAGAAAACACTATTCAGTATATTGTGGTTAGTACATTCGAAAGGTTACTGCAGCGACTACACCACGCAAGCGGCCTCAAGATAAGAGTGGGACGCGCGCGCTTTGCACATCATTACCCCATTCTAGCGCAATATGAATTCATCTGCAGATCTCCACGATTCATCCCTGATCCCTGACTTCTGACCCAAGTTTCACAGTTTCACAGTTTCACAGCCCTACCCCCACCCCACCCCCCTCTAAAACGCACTTTAAGGGCCATCTTCACTTTTCCACGCTCAACGCAACTCTGGCTCGCTCTCAAATCTCAATTTCCGCAAGCTCTATACAATAAAGGATGAATGGCTTTCACTGAACAATACGATGTCGCAATCGTCGGCGCGGGTCACGCAGGCTGTGAGGCCGCGATGGCCGCTGCGCGTATGGGCATGCGCACCGCGCTCATCACCATGAATCTCGACCTCATCGCGCAAATGAGCTGCAACCCAGCCATCGGCGGCGTCGCCAAAGGCCATCTCGTCCGTGAAGTCGACGCTCTCGGCGGAATCATGGGAGAAGTTGCCGACGCCGTAGGAATTCAATTCCGCCTCCTCAACACCTCACGCGGCCCCGCCGTATGGAGCCCCCGCGCACAATGCGACAAGCAGCTCTACCGCGTCAAAATGCGCGAAGTTCTCGAAGCCCAACCCGGCCTCCACATTCGCCAGGCTGAAGTCTCCGGCCTCGTCGTAGAAGATTTATCGGAGCACAATCCAGCCGAAATTCCCAACGCCCCCGCAGGCCAACCCACGCGCCGCGTTCTCGGCCTCAAACTCCGCGATGGCCGCACCCTCCTCGCCGGAGCAACCATCATCACCACCGGCACTTTTTTGAACGGCCTCATACATTGCGGTGAAGAGCGCTACCCCGCAGGCCGCAGCGGCGAACCCGCCAGCGTCCTCCTCGGCGAAGCACTGCGTGCGCTGGGCTTGCGTACATGTCGGTTAAAGACAGGGACCCCGCCGCGTCTCGACGGCCGCCCCATTCACTGGGAGCGTTTTGAAGAGCAGCCAGGAGATGCCGATCCCACACCCTTCAGCTTCCGCACCACAAAAATTCCCCAGCGCCAGATTTCCTGTCACATCGCGCACACCACGCCGGAGACATTGCAAATTATTCGCTCGAACGTCCACCGCTCCGCCATGTACTCCGGACAAATCGAAGGCATCGGCCCGCGTTACTGCCCCTCCATCGAAGACAAGATCGTCAAATTCCCAGATAAGACGCATCACCAATTCTTCCTCGAGCCCGAAGGCCTCAACACGCACGAGGTCTACGTCAACGGAATGTCCACTTCGCTGCCGATGGAAGTGCAATCCGCTATCGTCCGCTCCATCCCC
The DNA here is from genome assembly GCA_027364815.1 of Acidobacteriaceae bacterium. Taxonomy (GTDB): domain Bacteria; phylum Acidobacteriota; class Terriglobia; order Terriglobales; family Acidobacteriaceae; genus CAIMNN01. Next base: position 3,726 of record DAHXOQ010000260.1, read on the forward strand.
GGTCTTGAAGATGCCGAGATGCTGCGCCCCGGTTACGCAATCGAGTACGACAGCGTCGACGCAACCGAACTCAATCGCTCGCTCGCCGTCAAATCCATTGCGGGCCTCTACCTCGCCGGGCAAATCAACGGCACCAGCGGTTACGAAGAAGCCGCCTGCCAGGGACTCATGGCCGGTATCAACGCCGCGCTCTGGCTCAATGGCCAGCCCCCCTTCACGCTCGATCGCACCGAGGGCTACACCGGCATCCTCATTGACGACCTCATCTCAAAAGGCACCAACGAGCCCTACCGCATGTTCACCTCGCGTGCCGAGTACCGCCTGCATCTGCGCGAAGACAATGCCGATCTGCGTCTGACTGAAAAGGGATTCGGGCT
>DAHXOQ010000261.1 GCA_027364815.1 Acidobacteriaceae bacterium
CTTCAGCGCCACCGCTATCGTCATTGGATCGATGATTGGATCGGGCATCTTTATTGTGGATTCGGATATTGCCCGCATCACGAACTCTCCGGCGCTCTACATTGGCGCGTGGGTGGTGACGGCGGTGCTGACGATTATCGGCGCGCTCAGCTATGGCGAACTGGCGGCGATGATGCCGAAGGCCGGTGGGCAATATGTTTACCTGCGCGAGTCGCTGGGGCCGCTATGGGGATTTCTCTACGGATGGACGCTCTTCCTCGTGATTCAGACGGGGACAATTGCCGCAGTCGCCGTGGCATTCGGAAAATTTCTCGGCGTGTTTTTCCCGGGCATCTCGACTTCGCACTGGATCTGGCACATTGCTCATGTGCCGGCAATTCCACTGGGGCCGATGGTGCTGGGCAACATGGAGATTGGGCTCAGCACGGCGAACCTCACGGGGATTGTCGTGATCGCAGTCTTGGCTACGGTCAACGTTTTCGGCGTAAAGCTGGGCGCACTGATTCAAAATGTCTTTACTTCCGCAAAGGCGCTTTCGCTGGCTGCGCTTGTGGTGCTTGGGTTCACTGTGGGAAGAAGCGCGATTGCATGGCAGGCGAATTTTGCTGATGGACATTTTTGGCAGAACGCGGGCTGGAGCGCGCTGCATCCGGTCCAGGTGGGCGTAGGCGGGCCTATCGCGCTGGTGAATTTTGTCGTGGTGCTGGCGGTTGTGCAGGTGGGTTCGCTCTTTTCGGCGGATGCGTGGAACAACATTACCTTCACGGCGGGCGAGGTGAAGAACCCCAGGCGCAATCTCCCGTTGGCGCTGATTCTGGGAACTGGCTTCGTGCTGACGGTTTATATTCTGGCTTCGTTTGCATACTTATTTGTGTTGCCGATGCATGGCGACCCGAATGGAGCAACAGTGCTGGCGCGCGGAATTCAGTTTGCTTCAGAAGACAGGATTGGCACGGCGGCTCTCGAACAGATTTTTTATACAAGCGGTGCGGGGTTGATGGCGGCCGCAATTTTGATTTCTACATTTGGGTGCGTGAACGGACTGACGCTGGCCGGTGCGCGCGTTTACTACGCGATGAGCAAGGATGGTCTATTCTTCAACGCAGTCGGCAAGCTGCATCCGAAATACAAAACCCCTGTAGCGGGGTTGATGGTGCAGGCCGCATGGGCGATTCTGCTTTGCCTCTCGGGATCGTATGGGCAACTGCTTGATTACATCATCTTTGCGGTGCTCGTCTTTTACATTCTGACGATCCTGGGCCTCTTTGTTTTGCGCGTTAAGCAGCCCAATGCAAATCGGCCGTACAAAGCAATTGGTTATCCGGTGCTGCCGGCGCTTTATATCCTGCTGGCATCGTGGATATGTATCGTATTATTGCGATACAAGCCTCAATACACTTGGCCGGGGCTGGTGATTGTGTTGCTGGGGATTCCGGTTTATTTCCTCTGGTCGCGTCGCAGTGTTGGTCATACTGCGGAGAATGAATCTCAACCGTAATTCAAAGATTTTGCAAAAAATTTTGGAGGAAGTCCCTCGACATGTCCAGACTCTTTCGTATTAAACCCATGTCCATGCTGAACCAGGAGGCCGCAGAGCAGGGCGAGCACTCGCTGAAGCGCTCACTCGGCGCCGTCAATCTTGTCATGCTTGGTATTGGCGCAATTATCGGCGCTGGCATTTTTGTGCTGACAGGAGTTGCTGCGGCAACAAGTGCCGGGCCGGCTGTTTCTTTGAGCTTTGTTGTTGCCGGCATCACCTGTGCCTTTGCCGGTCTTTGCTATGCAGAGTTTGCTTCGATTATTCCGATTGCCGTGGCAGCTTACACATACGGCTATGCGACACTGGGAGAGTTTGTCGCATGGATCATCGGATGGGATCTTTGCCTCGAGTATGGATTTGGCGCGGCAACGGTTGCCGCCGGATGGTCGGGCTATTTGAATAGTCTGCTGCAGCAATTCGGCATTGTGCTTCCGCCGCAATTCACGGATGTTCACGGCGCCATCCTGGTCAAGTTTAATGATCAGTGGATGAACATCAGGCAGCTACCTGCCGGTATAGACGCGAGCGCGTTGCCTCATGTGACCGGCGTGATCAACCTCGTTGCAATGTTAGCCATCTTCGCCATCACGACGATTCTGGTCATTGGAATCAAGGAATCGGCAAACTTCAATTCATCGATCGTTTTTGTGAAGCTGGCCATTGTCGGCATCTTCATTGTGATCGGCGGCTATTTTCTCTTTACCCACCCGCAACATGCCGCGGCTAACTGGCACCCCTTCATTCCGCCTTCTGAAGGCCATGGGCATTTTGGATGGCTGGGCATTCCGGCCGGTGCAGCTTCCATCTTCTTCGCATACATCGGTTTCGATGCCGTATCAACCGCCGCACAGGAAGCTAAAAATCCCCAGAAGGATATGCCAATCGGCATTCTCGGTTCGCTCGTGGTCTGCACCATTCTCTACATCATTGTCTCGTTGATTTTGACGGGCCTTGTCAACTACAAGCTGCTCAACGTACCTGCTCCCGTAGCCTTGGGCATGGATGCAACAGGTGTCAGTTGGGGCTCAATGCTTGTGAAGGTCGGGGCGGTCTTCGGCTTAGGCACTGTGATGCTGGTGATGTTGCTCGGGCAATCGAGAGTCTTCTATTCGATGTCGAAGGATGGTCTGCTGCCAAAGTGGGCTTCGGCTATTCATCCCAAGTTCCGCACCCCATGGATCTCGACAATCCTGGTTGGTGTGATTGTGGCCTTCATGCCGGCGTTCTTCGACGTAGAGCAACTTTCAAAGGTCGTCAACATTGGAACGCTGCTGGCCTTCACAATCGTTTGCGCCGGTGTCTGGATTCTGCGTGTGCGCAATCCTCAACTGCATCGCCCCTTCAAGACGCCGCTGGTGCCCTTGGTTCCGATCCTGGGTATTTTGACCGCCGGCTATCTGATGTTCAACCTGCCTTTGATTACCTGGGAGGTCATGCTGGGATGGATGGTTGTCGGCTTGGTTATCTATTTCTTGTATTCACGCCGGCATAGCAAGGTGCAGGCGTTGCCGGAAGCACAGCAAGGGGATTAAATCTGCGCTTAAAATGAAAAGCAGAAAAGCCTCCCACGTGGGAGGCTCTTCTGCTTTTGACGAAGGTATGTTGAATATTTGAGCAGTTTATGGTAGACTTAGTTTAGTGGACTTAGTTTACTTGGGGATTGCGTTGTATGGCGATGCGAATGATCAATATTCATGAGGCGAAGACGCACCTCTCGCGGCTGGTTGAAGAGGCCGTTAAGGGGGAACCCTTCATTATTGCGAAGGCGGGTAAGGCGATGGTGAAAGTGGTGCCGATTGAGGACAACTCCGCATTTGCTTCAAAGCGGATTGGCTTCATGGAAGGGATGTACGAAATCCCTGATAATTTTGAGGAGATTGACCGCGAACTGGACAAAGAAATCGAGCGCCTTTTTTATCGTGAGGATGCCGAGTGAGATTTCTTTTAGATACGCATTTGGCATTCTGGATTCCTGTCAATGATAAGAGAGTCTCATCGGTGGTTCGCGAGTTGCTTGCTGAGCCGAAGAATGAATTCTTTTTCAGTGTCGTTAATCTATGGGAGATATCGATTAAGCGAGGGCAGGGAAAGGGCGGATTTACTGTCAATCCGCGAGACTTGCAGCGGCACATGCTGGCTAATGGTTATGAGGAATTGCCTGTTACTGGCGCTCATGTGATTGAGCTTGAGAGACTGCCACTGATTCATAAAGATCCATTTGACCGGATACTAATTGCTCAGGCGATTGTTGAAAGGATTACATTGCTCACTGTAGATTCAGTGATTGCACAGTATCCTGGGCCGATTCAGAGTGTGTGAATGAGTGTGAGCCAAATAAAAAACAGCAGGCCTCGCGATTGGGTGGCCTTCTCTTTGCATTACAGCTGTTGTCTTAATAATTTTTGATCGTGAAATATTGATGCACTCCGCATGCATTTGCAGATCATATCCCTCATCTCCTGCAAAATGGATCCATGCGCTGCCTCTACCCGATATCGCAACTGAGGATTGAGAACTGTCAGATATGCTCCCGGTCTGATATGTCAGGGATGCTCCCGGTCC
>DAHXOQ010000262.1 GCA_027364815.1 Acidobacteriaceae bacterium
GTCCTCGCGCTCGCCCTCGAACGCCCACTCCCGAAGCTCGCCGAAGAAGCCGAATCCATCCCCGCAGTCACCGCCAACGAAAATAATTCGGAGCAACTACCGAAGCAGTAACTTTTCTGCACTCCACATTCAATTTCTTTCACCTGTTTAGATTCGAGCCGTACGTCATGCGCTACACAACTCAATTTCTTCTCTCCGCAACCTCCGACGAGCACTTCCCTGCCGCCACGGTTCCGGAGATCGCTTTCCTCGGCCGCTCCAACGTCGGCAAATCGAGCCTGCTCAATGCGCTCGCCGGCGAAAAGGCCGCCAAAGTCTCCTCTACTCCCGGCCGCACGCGCGCCATTAATTTTTTTGCCATGCTCGATCCCCAGCAGCGTCCGCGCATGATCTTCGCCGATCTCCCCGGTTACGGCTACGCAAAAATCTCCAAGTCCATCTCCGCCACATGGCCCTCCTTCATTGAGCCGTATCTCGCCGAGCGTGGAACCCTCGGGCTTTGCATTTGTCTCGTTGATTCGAACATTGCGCCACAGCCAAGCGACAAGCAGCTCATCGATTACTTCCGCGAGACCGGCCGCGAATTCCTAGTCGTCGCCACAAAAATCGACCGTCTCAGCGGCAACAACCGCACAAAAAATCTAGCCGCACTCAAAAAAGCACACGGACTCACCGAGATTCTCGCCATCTCCGCAAAAACCAGCGTCGGAATCAAGGAATTGTGGTCGCGCATTGAAGCCGTGGAGAAAAATAATTAATTTACTTCGCGCGATTGGCTTATTATCTGCTCAACTCAACTGTCACATCTAATGATTCTTTTTGAATGTACTCCTTGAGTGCCGCTACCTTCTCGTCTGCAAACTCTGGCACATACCCATAAACCCGCAATCCCTGCGCAAGCCTTCCCAAATATCTCGCACTGAGTCGTTGCCAGCGCTCACTCACCAAATTCTCCGCTAAAAACCTCTCCCGCCAGAACGCATCCACACGCGCAAGCTCCGGTGCTGTCCCGTGAGCAAAAATCAGCGCTTGCTTTGGAATCGCACCAGACTCCGGAAGAGTCCGCGCACCAAGCTCAAGAAATTCCCCCACACCTTCCAGCTCCAAATCCACCAAATCCGGCTGCACGCCGCGCTCAATCATCTCCGCCATCACCTCTGCATAGCTCGCAGTCAATGCAACCGAAGTCGGCTGCTTTTTCCGTATTTCATTTTTCAAAATTCGCAATGCCTCATCCAGTGAGCTGACCAGAAAATCAACCACCCCATCGCGCAACGCTTCCTTGCCACGCTCAGCATTTTCAGCCACCACCAACGATCCACAACCAGAAATATTCGCCGCAACCAACAGCGGCAGCGCGCGCTCCGTCCGTCTGCCGGCAAAAAACAGCATCCCACCCAACCCGGTTTCTGTTTTGAATTTCTCAGGTACCGCAGCCATAATTCTGCGATAGGCGTCGTAGCTCTGCGCGGCAAAGTTGTCTCCACTCATGATTGCCATCCGTACGCAGAAGTCAGTTGTGCTGTCCACGCAACTACCAGGTGTTGTATGCCGTGCCGTCGGAGCCTAATTCGTCAGATCCGGAGTGGACATCGTCAATCCCCGGGTCCGTCTGATCCAGCGAGTGCAGTGCGTCGCCTTGATCTGTGACCCACGTGCTGTTGAGGTGCGTCATCGGATCAACAGGAACAGCGCGCAGATATCCTTCGCTCACCAAATCATCAAGCGACCCCGGCCCCTTCTGCTTGTCCATCGTGTAGGAATCAATTGCCGTACGCATGACGGAGAGATCCTCCTTGAGTACGGATTCCTGTGAAGCTCGAATCGCGGCGGTAAAGCGCGGCACTGCAAATGACATCAGCACGCCGACGATGATCATGACAACCATCAACTCAACCAGCGTGAATCCCGATTCGTGTTTGCGTTGTTTGCGCGTCATAATTTTTACCATTTGGGTCTTACCACTCGGAGTACTTGGTGCCGTCAAGGGCAACACCCGTTGATTTTGAGTAAACGTCAAAAACACTCTGCCCGCCGTATGAATCGGAGTTGGGATCATCTTGCATCGAGCGCAAGCCCCACTCTGCTTTGCCTGTCATCGGGTCGATGGGAATCTTGCGCAGGAACCTCACCTTCTTTCCCTGCACATCGACGCCGTTGACGAGTGTATCTAGATCAGGCGGATAGCCCTGACTATCGAGCTTGACCTGAAATGCATGCTTGTCTGCCGCATCCTTGTACTTGTCGATCGCGTCGCGCATCATCCACAAATCATAGTGCAGCTGCTTTTCGTTGGCACGTTTGATTTGAAAGCGCGCCACAGGATATGCCGCACCCGCGAGAATTGCAAGGATGGTGCACGTGACAATCAATTCGACCAGCGTCAGGCCACGTTCACCCGCACGCACGGTGTGCGCGCGTCTCTCCGTTCCACTTGCCTGTCGATTTGATTGCATCATCATCACTTTCAATCCGCTCATCTGACTCTGCTACTGAATCACAATACTTGCATCGCTGCCGTGGCCTTCAATCTTGTCCTGGTTTATGTCCAGCGCGCCGGCATTCGTGATGCTGACTTTGGCAGTGCCCGCAGCCTTGGCCTGAAACCGCAAAATGCAAACAACTCCGCTGCCGGTGATGCCTGCCGCATTAGGCGGCCGCGAAAGATTCAGTGACAAGTTTCCCGGTGGGTCATCTCGATGCACTGTCGCAACTGCCTGACCATCCCTGCCCAGCAAATCGCCGGAGAGAACGTTCACAAGCGATAGTGTGGCTGGATCATATTTAACCTGCAATGGAATGGCCATAACATTCTGAGCATCGTTCAGCAAAATTGGCACAGCAAATGTGCTTCCTGCTGATACTGAACCGGGGGGCGTTGCCAGTTTGAAGTTCAGTGCCGGCATTGACGATTGCACTGGCTGCACGGGCGCATTTGTGCCCGTCATCGGATTGGCTTCAGCAGAGCTGCGAATATCCTTTAGCGCATTCGGTGCGGCCGTCTCAGCACTCTGACCCGGCGTCGTGCCCAGCATCGAACTCGTTGGCTTTACCGCCGGCAATGGCGTCGTAGTATCAGGCGCCGTTAAAGGACGATCATCCAGGTGTCGAAGCTGAATCGTGGTGCCCGTACCCGCATCAACCATGCGCATGTTGGCTGGTGTCAGCTCCTGCGAACGAACCACGTGCGGAATAATCATGAATACAATCTCATCATCAGCGATGGTGTGATCCTTGTTGCCAAAAAGATATTTGATCAGCGGAATCGAGCTTAATCCAGGAATTCCACTCCAGCTCACCGTGTCCTGCTTGTTCAGAATGCCACCAAGAATGCTCGCTTCGCCCTCACGCAGGCGGATCACTGCTTCGCTCGTTCTCTGGCTTAGAATCGGCTCCGTGATCCCTTCGATCGTCACCGAACCACTCTGCGCCGTCACTTCAATCTTCAGCTTCAGCGTAACGTCGTGATCGTAGTGGACAGTCGGCGTCAATTCAATATTCACGCCCACATCCTGATATTGGAACTGCGTGTTCACAAGGCCCAGCATCCCAGCTCCGCCAACTCCACCTACTCCGCCTACGCCCCCAACACCGCCGCCGTATGAACCCGTTGCAATCGGGATGCGCGAACCAATCTTCATCGTCGCCTTTTGCGCGTCTGTTGAACGTATGCGCGGATTCTGAAGAATCTTCGTGTTCGAATCCGTCAGCAATAAGTTCGCCGTTGCCGCACCCACATTGACCGCAATGTTATTCGAGTTCAAACCGCCAAGGTTGCTCAACGTCAATCCATTGCCAGTCGTTGTGGTGCCGGTAGTGCCCGTCGTTCCGGTGCCGGTCGACGTGCTGGTAGTTGTCAACGGCTGCAACTGGAAGCCAACATTCGACGGCCAGTTGAGACCAATATTTTTCTCCCAGTTTTTGCTGACCTCAAGCACCGCGATATCCACCACCACTTCGGCGCGGGCCTTGTCCAGATCATTAACCAGCTTCTGCGCCAGAAGCAGTTCATCGGGAGTACCGCGCACCACCAGCGCGTTCTGGCTGGCAATTGCGCCCACCTTCACACGCGGCAGCCCGTTGC
>DAHXOQ010000263.1 GCA_027364815.1 Acidobacteriaceae bacterium
ATCTTAGATCAAATTCTAGTTTTGCATCAATAGTTGGCTCTGAGCTTTGCGTTAAATAGTGCCGTTGCACAATCTCCACAATTGGTTGAACGCCTTTCATGCCTTTAAATGAATGATTGAAATTGTTCAACATCTCTTCAAACACTTTACTGAAGCTCTCAAGACCGCCATCGAGTAGATTTCTTCGGAAATCGGTTTTGATCTTATCGGGTACAATTACGATGGCATGTAAATAATCTTGATGGATTCCAAAAGTCAAATGCGGATATTTGGTGTTATTCTTTTCGTTTCTTGATGCTTTCAACTTGATAAAATCCCATACACTTGATGATTCACGTCCTTTAATTTTGCCTCGTCCTTGAGCTTCCACATCGATATTAAGCTCATGGATTAAATCACTACGTTTTTTTAATTCACTCATCGCAATGCGTACCAAGCGTTTTGCGTCTTCATAATTGTAAGGGTCCTTTTTTCCGAAATTGATTCCATCGAACATCGTAATATTTCCCATGGTTAAATACCCCTCTCGTATGAATTTCACTTCAAGAATTTCCATGTAAGACTTCAGCTTGACTGCCCATTCTGAGGACTTGCCTTGTTGATTAAGCCATTGATATACATCACTCCATAAACAAATGAGGCAATTATCAGGAAATTCAATATTGGGTTTATTCGCAACAATTGCGCAAACATAGACGTGCATAAAGTCTTTATTCAGCAACATACGACGATGGCCGTTTAATTGAGAAAGCTTAAGTGCTGCCTGAACTTTTGATTCTATAATTACAGCCCACTTCTCACCGTCATGTATACAGCCATCTGGAAGAGTTGAATCAAAGATTTCGGCTTTAAATCTGCTAGTCGTTTGATTGGGTAAAGATTGCTCAATAATTTGCAGTTTACATGTTGGAATTTGTACTTTAGAAGCTAATATCCACTTTAAAAATCGTCGACAAAGCTGATCATCTTCAGCCAAAGCGCACATTAAAGCATGTGTCAGCTTGTTTTCATTTTGCTCGTATTGATCAAATACGTTACGCATGGTGCCTCACATAAATACAAACGAACCCCTACTTTCGTGAATAATAATTCATTCAGATGGTGTTCATTGTTCAATATTATTGCGCCCTTAGTCCCCGTTGCTCGCCGCAACTTCGTTGAGCCAGCTTTGCGACTTGAGCAATTCGCGCGGACGGGAGCCATCGGCTGGGCCGACGAGGCCATCGCGCTCCATCAGGTCAATCAAATGCGCGGCGCGGCCGTAACCGATACGCAGACGACGCTGCATCAGCGAGGTTGAAGCCTTGCCGGATTCGTAAACAAGCTTCACGGCTTCGTCGTACATGGGATCGTTTTCATCTTCGCCGCCGGCGCCGCCTTCAGCTTCAGTGCGCTCATCGCGCGGAGCATCCAAAAATCCTTGCGCGTACTCAGCCTTGCCTTGTGTCTTCCAGAATTCGACGACAGCGGCGGTTTCCCTCTCGCTGACATACGGCGCGTGGAGGCGCATGTGGCGCGAGGTTCCCGGCGGCATAAAGAGCATGTCGCCGCGGCCGAGCAGAGCTTCGGCGCCGTTTGTGTCGAGAATCGTGCGCGAGTCCACTTTCGTCGCCAGACGGAAACTTATTCTGGTCGGCACGTTGGCCTTGATCAGTCCGGTGATGACGTCGACGCTTGGGCGCTGCGTGGCAAGCACCAGGTGAATGCCGACGGCGCGTGCCATCTGCGCCAGACGAGTGATGGACTCTTCAACATTGGCGCGGTCGAGCATCATCAGGTCGGCGAGCTCGTCGATGATGATGACGATGTACGGCAACGGCATCTCATCGTCAGCAGGTTCAAAGAGCGTCGGCGCGGGATCATAGAATAGTTTGTTGTACTGGTCGATATTGCGGACGCTGCGGCTGGCGAGCAGCTTCAAGCGGCGCTCCATCTCGCGCACAGCGTTGCGGAGTGCGTTGGCAGCGAGCTTGGCCTCGGTGATGATCGGCGTGAAGAGATGCGGAATGCCTTCGTACATGCCGAGTTCAACGCGCTTCGGATCTACGAGAATCAGGCGTACCTGGCTCGGAGTCGTTCGATAGAGCAGGCTCATGATCATCGCGTTGATGGCGACGGATTTTCCCGAGCCCGTTGAGCCGGCGATCAAAACATGCGGCATGGTCGCGAGGTCGGTAATATACATGCGGCCATTGATGTCCTTGCCCATGGCGATCGTCAGCTTCGACTTGGCTTTCTGGAAGCCTTCAGATTCGAGGCAATCGCGCAGGCCGATGGTTTCGCGCTCGTGATTTGGAACCTGTATGCCGACGGTGCTCTGACCGGCCATGCGCTCAATCAAAATACTTTCAGCGCGCATCGCGAGGCAGAGATCATCAGCAAGTCCGGTGACGCGGCTGTACTTGACGCCGGCTTCGGGCTTGAACTCATAAGTGGTGACCATGGGTCCGGGATTGATGCGCACAACCTGGCCCATCACACCGAACTCGGCGCATTTTTCGCGCAGTACTTGCGCCTCTTCGCGCAGCTCGTCTTCGCGAACAATTTGCGGGCCGGTGCCGGGATGCAGCAGCGAGGTCTGCGGCAGCAGATAGCCGCTCACGCGATGCGGGCGTTGCGTGATGGGGCGACGCGCGGGTGCGCCGTGAACTGCATCGGCGCGCTCATGGACGGCGATTGCTTCCGAGGCCTGTTGCATTTCAACGGTTTGCTGAAGCTTGGCTGTCTCAACGCTGACCACTTCTTCATCCCCTGCAAATGCGAAGGGCAAGGGCGCAGGCGCATCACTGACAAAAGTATGCGGAGGCGGCGGAACAAATTCCTGTGCGGGAACCGGCTCCGATTCAAAACGCAGATTGGGAGTGCTTCTGTAGCTCACGGGCAGAGGCGGCGCGACAGGTACCGGCGCTGCACTCTGAGCATGTGCGGCCGCAGCATAGTCATCGTAGGTTGAGTGCGCAACCGGCTCACCCGGCGCGACGGGCATTGTCGAGGGTGTTTCGTAATCACTCAGCGAACGCTCCCACACGCTGCGCCGGGCGCGGAAATCTTCGTTCCGCAAATGCGGAGCGTCGTAGACCGGAGCCTCCAGCTCATCTTCCTCAACTTCTTTCTCGCGGCGGAAGAAGTTGAACAGGCGCTTGCGCTCTTTGCGCGGAGGGGTTGAGAAGTCAAGTTCATCGCTGGCATAGAGATCGCCGCCCACTTCAGCAAGCTGCTCTTCCTCCTCACGCAGACTCAATCGCTCTGCGCGCTCCTGCTGCCAGTTCTGCCAGCGCTCATTCCAGTTCTTGAGGCCCTCATACATTGCGCGCAAGCTCAACGCGGCGCCAAAGTAGATTCCGACAGCAGACATGGTCAGGGTCAGCGCGATTGTCCAGCCGAGGTGAATTTTTGCAATCAACCACACGCTGAAAATCGCGCCCACTGCGCCTTCAATCGGCAAGAGGTGCAGCCAGAGAAGATGACCGGGAAGCAACGCAAAAAGTGTCGGCACAAAAAGCATTGCGATGGTTGCGCCGATTAAGCGCAGCCATAGATTGCCGCCCTTGCGCGAACGAATCCAGCGAAGGCCAAGGCCAGCGAGAAAAAAGCAGGGAATGAAAGCCGCAATTCCAAAACTCTGCAAGAGCAGGTCAGCCATGTAAGCGCCGGCGACTCCGAGCAGATTGTGCGTAGCGCCCAAGCCACTCGCAACTGCATCGCTTTCGCCGGAAGCAGTATTAAAGGAGGGGTCAGTGGTGTGATAGCTGGCGAGCGCCACAAAAAACACAGCAGCGACAGAAATCACCAGGAGCCCCAGCAAAATATTCAGCAGGCGGCTGCGCGTCGGGGTCAGAACAATGCGAATTGGTTTCATGGCGGGCAGCACTTCTCCTGCGGATTTCTGCACTACGCGCAACGACGCGCGAGTACGCGACTTCCGAGCTGAAGCGGCCGAAGACTCCCAGAGCAGTCTCTATTATCGGACGCAGGAGCGGGTAAAGGCGTGGAAATTCAACCGGGGGGAACCACTCTCTCCACCCCCGCCAAATCACATTTTTCAGTTCAATTTTATGAATGAGT
>DAHXOQ010000264.1 GCA_027364815.1 Acidobacteriaceae bacterium
CACTTCCCCGGCCCCAATATCAAAATCAGCAGCGACGCAAACCAGATTGTAAAGGGAGCCGCAGCCGTGAACTTGTCCTGATCAATAAAGAAAGAGTGCCATGCCTCTTGATCAGCTGTGATGTAAGCGACGGTCATATCGCAAAACAGAATGAACGCGGTGAGACGTGAGCCGATGCCAAACGCTAGGAATATCCCGCCAAGAAACTCGACGAGCCCGACAAAGATCGCAGTGTAATGCGGGGCCGGAAGGTTCAGGCTAGTAAAGAAGTTTGTAAAACTGTCGAGATGCATTAAATGTGCCCTGCCTGAGACGAAAATCGAGTAGCCAAAATACACGCGGATAAAAAGCAACAGCGGATTTTCCAAATATTTCAACATCCCAATTGCCTTGTAGTGAATCGACGCAAAATACCTCATCATTGCACTCATCGGAAAACCTTTCAAATTCAAATTGAACTACTCATCTTTCGCACAAAGCCAACCCAGCTCCGCCCAATTCTGAAACCACTCTCTCAACACCGCTGCCTGCTTCCGCTCAGCAATGCGCGTCTCACTCAACCCCGCCTGAATCGCCTCTCCCAGTCTCTTTCCACATTCAATCGCCTTCAATATTTCAAACTCTTCCTTCACCAATCTTCTGAAGTAAACATTGTATTCAACACGATGAACCGCCAACCACGTCTGCTTCGCCCTCATCGCGCCCAACTCCATCGGCGCCAACTCCTCATGCTCTTCCGCGCGACCCGCCTCGCTCGCCTGCCGTCCCTCACGCTCCTGCAAATTCAGCACCACTTCATCCGCCGGATAATTCAACGCAACTAATCTCAAATGTGGTTGCAATTGCAATTTCGATTCACTGCTCAGCGTTTTAACCTCTTCCATATTCAGCGGCTGCAACTCCGCATTGTCAAACGCTTCCACAAACGCCCACTCAATCTTCGCTACATCCACTGCCAGCTTCTGCCTTCGACCTGTAAACTCCGCATGCTCCGCCAGCCACTCCGGCAACTTCGATCCCAAATTCCGCAGCGTGAACGACCGGCTCGGATACGCATTCAAATACGCGATCGCCATCGCATCATACCGCTTGCTCCCAATCACCTTCCTGAGTGATCCAAAATCCTCAGCCAGAGAATCCAACACCCTGAACCAATACTGCCGGTTATAAAGTTCCAGCCTCTCCACCGAACTCAACCTGCTGTTCGGCGCAATCATCTTTTCCGCAATCGCCTTCGTCCGCCTTCCATCCAGCGTCTTCTCGCGCATCCCCTCATCAGCCGTCAACGGCGTCATCACTACCGCAGCCATTTCGCGCTGCAACTCCAGCAAACTCATTCGATGCGTATTCATCAGGCCGCCCCCACCATCGCAGCATTCGACTTCTTCGCCGCATTCAAATATCTGTTCGCCTTCAGCGCCTCTCCATGAACCTCATCAAAACTCGGAATATGATCATCCCACTCCAGCAGCGTCGGCGTGTACCCGCACCTCTCAATCGCCCGCTCATACAGCGTCCACACTGGATCAATCACCGGATGGTCATGCGTATCCAAAATATATTTCTCATACTTTGAGTGACCTGCAATATGAATCTGTGCAACCCGCTCCGCTGGAATCGCATTCACATAATCCAGCGGATCAAACTCATGATTCACACTCGATACATAAACATTGTTCACATCAAATAAAATTCCGCAATCCGCCCGCACCACTACCTCATTCAAAAACTCCCACTCCGTCATCTCGGAATCGTTGTACGCCGCATAGCTGCTCACGTTCTCAACCGCAACCGGAATCTCCAATGTATCCTGCACCCGCTTCACCCGCTCCACAGTGCGCTCCACCGCCTCCCACGTATACGGCAACGGCAACAGATCATGCGTGTAATTTCCATCCACGCTGCCCCAGCAAAGATGATCGCTGAGCCACGGCGTCCCCGTCCTCTTCACCAGCGCCTTCAACCTCTTTATATGTTCCGGATCAGGTTCCGTCACCGATCCAAAGTACATCGAAACCCCATGCTGCACCACGCGATACTGCTCCAGAATCCGCTCCAGCACTTGCATTGGACGTCCCGCATCGCACATAAAATTTTCCGAGATAATCTCAAACCAATCCACCACAGGCTTGCGCGAGAAAATCTCCTTGTAGTGCGGAATCCGCAATCCAATTCCCACCCCGTGATTTGAAAATCCGTTAAAGCGATTGCCGGACATAAACCTCTCCATGCGACTCATTACATCGCTGGGCTTACAAAATCAATTTCGCTTGTCTGTTGCAGATTGAGCGTGCTCTCCTCTATAGCCGTATTCACTTCGACTAAATCAAAAAACACGCTCATATTTTTTGCTCGGATAAACTAGAGAGCTTTCGGCGCCGGAGCCTTCGATCCATCCGTCGCGCATCCACCCTTGCCCTTGCAGCTGTTCTTGCCCTTGCAGCCGTTGTCACTGCTCTTGCAGCCGCCCTGACCTTTACAGGCATTCTGCCCCTTGCAGGAGTGCTTGGTAGTGTCCTGCGCAACCAGGCGCACGCCGGCCTTCACAGCCTTCACATTCGTTCCGTTTGTGCTTGCTGCCTGTGCCGCAATCGATGCGCCGCTCAGCATGCCCGTCAGAGCTGCCGAAAGTAGAAATGCATTCGTCATCTTCATAGTCTTTGACCTCACTTCGTTGATTGGTGCGGATTCATCCGCGTGTTGTTGTTGACGGTCAATCGCCAGGTGCGAACTGGTAACTGCCGAAGGGAAGTACTACGCTCTTAGAGCCTCTCGCTCTTGAAAGGTTACAGGCAAAAATCATAAATTCTTTTTTCGTCTTTTGTACACATCCAAAACCTAATCTAACGCGTACTCAAGTTATGCGTAACCTCTGAATTTAATTTGGCATCACTATGCATGCTCAAGTACTCTAGTCCAACACTCACCAGCATGTTGCCCCTTCAGGAGAATCAATGATCGAGAATATTGCCAAGTGGCGTACTCTCAGCCTTGCAAGTATGGCTTTAGCACTCATGCAGAGTATCTGCACCGCCGTTGTTGCCTTCAGCGCAATTCGTGTCGCCATCGGTCTCACCTCGCTCGCCGTCGTCGCCGGTGTCTACACTCCGGAAACCGGATACCACGGCGACGCCATTCGCATCCCCATGCTCATCCTCGCCACCGTCGGCGCGCTCATCAATCTCTTTGTCCTCTTCCGCATCTGGTCCCTGCGCACCCGTGACGCAGGCAATTGGCGTCGTCGCGATCTCGCACCCAAAGAAAAACGCTCCGAGCGCTGGCAATTCGCTCTATCCATCGTCACGTTAATTCTTGTCGCCGCTGAACTCTGGACCCACACCATCATCTTCCGCACGCATTAATTCCAAACCAGACATAACCACAATGCCGCTGCACTTCCGCTATCTCGATGCGCAGCATCGGCTGACTTGCTATCACACTGCGAAGCAGTGGCTGACTTGCTGCTTCTATTTCTAAACCCAATTCAAATCCAGTAATCCGTTTCAATATTTAAAAATGCTTTCTACCCACCCAACTCAATCATCCCCACTCGCCCCAACAATTTCCTTCTCTATCCGTTCATGCAATCTTTCACTGTACCCCGTCGGCACTTCAAACACCCTTCCATCACCCACCAGCACCACCACGTTCCGCGTCGAGTCCATCACCGCCGAGCAAATCTCGCAATGCTCCAGGTGACGGTCAATCTCAGCGCGCAACTCCGCATCCACTTCACCATCTATGTAATCGGAGATGTGCTCCCAAACGTGTTTGCAGTCAATCCTCATACGCGCTCTACTTGCCCCATCCAAATAATCCACGCCGCTTCGGCGCAAAACTCTGCAAATGCGGAGCCAGCTCCCGCGGCAGTAGCGTCCTGGCCCGGTGCAGCCGGACCTTTGCTGCCCCCTCCGAAATACCGAGGGCCATAGCCGTCTCGCGGCCATCCATTTCTTCGATGTCGCGAAGCATCAAAACGTTACGGTAGATCTCCGGCAGCCGGTTCACCGCCGCCCTCAGCATCTCCCCCAACTCCTGCCGTTCCAGCGCCTCTGACG
>DAHXOQ010000265.1 GCA_027364815.1 Acidobacteriaceae bacterium
CAGCGAACAGCGACTGGCCCACCTGCGCGAAAATCTCCGCACTCCCGAGTTGCGTGACGAGTTCGACCGCGCTAACAAATTCAAAAAATGACAAGTCAACGAGCTGATTCCTTAACCAAGCGAGTCGGACTAATTATTAATTTGTCATTCTGAGCGAAGTGAGGCGTGTATTTCGCCGAACGGAGTCGAAGAATCTGCGGTTGCTTTTAGCTATCCATCCGGTCAAATGCGCGCTTGTAATCTCGCGGCTCGACCTCGTACCAGTCTCTACTCAAATCAGTCCATGTAAGATTTCGCTCTTCAATGAGTTTAATCTTTTTCTCACGCCGCCAGCCCTTCAATTGCGTCTCTCGTGCGATGGCTTTGCCAACATCCTGATACTGCTCAAACCAAACCAGCCGATCACAATTGTATTTTGCAGTAAAACCTTCATATTCCTTCCATTTATGCTGATAGACACGTTTTAGCAGATCACTTGTCACGCCAATATACAGCGTGTGACTTTGGCTAGCCACGATGTAGGTGGAGTAGTGTTGTTCTTTCATGCTTGTGCCTAGCTTTGCGCAGGTTTTTGAAAAACAAAATCAAAAGCAACCGCAGATTCTTCGACTCCGCGCCGTTGGCGCTGCGCTCAGAATGACAAGCAGAAGAATCGCGACTTCCTCATCTCTACCTCACGCCCAGCTATACCCGCTCTTCGACAACGGAAGCGTGCGAATCCTCTCTCCTGTCGCAGCAAAGATCGCATTCGCAATCGCTGAAATCGTAGACGGCAACGCCGGCTCGCCCAAACCCGTCGGCGGATTGTCAGTGATGCGCCAGCTCAAATGCAGCGCCGGTGTCTGCCGCATTCTCAACAGCGGATGCTGGTGATAATTCGTCTGCTCCACGCGGCCATCGGCGAGCGTGATCTGCTGGATCATCTGCGACATGCCTTCCAGAATCGATCCCTCCACCTGTGCCAGCGCGCCTGACGGGTTGATGATCTCGCTGCCCACATCGCCGCAAGCCCACACGTCCGTTACGCGCACCTTCTTCGCTGCGTCCACTTCAACGCGCGCCACATGCGCAAAGTAACCCAGGTGGCAAGCATAAACAGAGATCCCCATCCCTGTGCCCTTGGTCTTCGCGCCGCTTTGGTACTCACTCCACTTCGATTCCTGAGCAACTTGATTCAGCACGCCCAACATGCGCTCAAAATAATGAGCCCTCTGTTTGTCCTTCGTCGTCTGAATCCCGGTCGTCAGAATTTCGCGCTGCAACTCCAGCGGATCGCGCTTGCCTGCAACGGCCAGCTCATCGATGAACGATTGCCCAACAAAGCACAACGCATTCGCACCCGGCGCGCGCAGCGGACCCGTGCGCAGCCAGAGAGGCATCGTGGAAAGATTCTGTTCGTAATTCTCAACCGCTCCAGCCGGGAACTCGTCTTTTCCCATTCCCGCGGAGGAAGCCGTATGCGTGCCCTCGCCAAAGGTGACAAAGTTCTGCCGCCACGCCGTCACTTTCCCCTGTGCGTCCAATCCCGCAGTGAATTTGTGCCAACCTGCCGGACGGTAGGGATCGTGATGAATATCATCCTCGCGCGACCAGAGCAACTGCACCGGCGCTCCGGCCACACGCGCAATCCACGCCGCTTCCACCATGAACTCGCTGACCAGCCGGCGGCCAAATCCGCCTCCGGCGCGCAGCATGCGCACGGTGATTGTCTTCTCATCAAGGCCGAGCGTCTTTGCAATCGCCGAGCGACCGGGACCGGGAAGCTGGCTCTGCGTAAAAATCTCTAACCCGCCATCATGGAACCACGCCGTTGTCCCCTGCGGCTCCAGCGTTCCATGCGCCAAAAACGGATACGAGTAAACCGCTTCAACCTTCTTCGCCGCACTCTTGAGCGCAGCTTCTGCATCGCCATCTATGCGCGTGTTCGCTTGCGGAGCGCTCGCCAATAATTTCTGCGCCGCCGCTTCAAATCCCGCAGACGATTGATCTGTTCCGCGCACAAACTCCCACTCGACCTTCAGAGACTTCCGCGCCTGATTCGCTTGCCACCAGCTCTCGGCGACAATCGCCACTCCCGGCTCAAGCCCACCGTCAAACTCAATTACGCCTGAATTGTTGACCTTGCCCTCAACCAGAAATGCCTTCTTGACGCCGGGCATTTTCAAAATCTCATCCAGGTTCGCCGACTTCGGTTTTCCCGCATAGACGGGCGACTTCTCATAGACTGCGTAGAGCATTCCGGGCAGCCGCACATCGATTGCAAATTGCGGCTTGCCGGTAAACAGCGCATGATTATCGACGCCCAACTGCGCTTTGCCGACAATCGTGTAATCCTTCGGGTTCTTTAACACAAGTTTGTCAGCATCCGGCAAAGGCAACTTCGCCGCCTCATCGGCAACTTCGCCGTAACCGAGCGACTTGCCCGAAGCAGCATGCGAAACGCGCCCGGCCTTGGTTGTGCACTCGCTTTCAGCAACGCCCCAACGCTTAGCCGCCGCGCTCACCAGCAGTGCACGCCCCGCCGCGCCAACCTTGCGCATCGGGTCAAAGAGATTCGGCGTGCTCATGCTGCCGCCGGCCCCCTGGAATCCATAGGCCTCAGCATTCAGCTCCGCCTGCTTCACCACCACCTGCGACCAAGCGGCATCCAGCTCCTCGGCAATGACCATCGGCAGCATGGTGCGTATGCCCTGGCCAATCTCCGGCGCAGGTGCTGTAATCGTCACGATACCCGTCGATGCAATCTGAATAAACGCACTTGGAATAAATTTCGGCGCAGGCCGCTGTGCCAATGCCTCAAGCGGCGCAAGATTCATGCGCAGTGCAAAGCCGCCGCCAGCGAGCGCGGAGAGAGTAAGAAAACTTCTACGATTTAATGGCATTGGACTCTCCTTTCGCAGCGAGCAATTCTTCGCGAATTTCCAGCATTGCGTGCGTGGACTTACCCATTTCCGCAGCGCGATGAATTGCCTTGCGAATTCTTGGGTAGGTTCCGCAGCGGCAAAGATTGTTGCTCATCGCCGCGTCAATCTGCTCGTCGGTCGGGTCGGGAGTGTGGTCCAACAGCGCCTTTGCGGTCAGTATCTGCCCCGCCTGGCAATACCCGCACTGCGGCACATCAACCTCATTCCACGCCTTCTGCACCGGGTGCGTGCCTTCTGCACTCAAGCCCTCAATCGTCGTGATCTGCTTGCCGTCAAGCGTCGAAATCGGCGTAATGCACGAGCGCGTCGCGTGGCCGTCAACCAGAACGGTACAGGCGCCGCAGAGCCCCATCCCACAGCCGAACTTCGAGCCAACCAGTGTCAGTTCCTCACGCAGAACCCACAACAGCGGGGTCTCCGGAGCAGCATGGACGGTCAGAATTTGATTGTTAACGCGGAGTTGCATAGGCACACTCTCCCTTAACGATTAATGTACTACGCTTTTGCACCTGGCTTTTTCGACTGGTTATTCTTCATTTTAGTTCGATCAAACTGGCTAACTAAAGTTCTGTAATTTGCATAATATTCAGTGCAAACAGGGCTTTCCGCCTTATCCCTGTTTGACCCAGAGCCCAAAAGCGCGATAAACTATACAAGTTTGGCGGAATCTATTTGTTTCCTATCGTCTAGCCTATTGCCGTGCGGCTGGGTGCTCGTCCCGAGAGTTCGCAAGGTTTCTTGACTCGAAACGGGGCTTGAGTGATTAGCAAATGCGGCGGTGTAGCAAGTTTCTGCCCGAGCATCAAGTGGTTATCAAGTAGAGCGCGTTACATTTTGTGCGCGCTGGAGGATTTATGTACGCTGTAATTCGCACCGGTGGCAAACAGTACCGCGTCGCTCCCGGCGATGTGTTGAAGATTGAGCGGGTTGGGACCGAGGGCGATCCCGAAGGCCAGACAGTAGAATTCAGCGACGTGCTGGCTGTTTCTGGCGACCCCGGAACCATTGCCAAGCCGGCCAAGGCCAAGGTTACTGCTGAGATCGTGCGCGAAGGTCGCGGCGAGAAGATTCTTGTCTTCCACCTGAAGCGCAAGAAACAGTACAAAAAGCTCCAGGGCCATCGTAA
>DAHXOQ010000266.1 GCA_027364815.1 Acidobacteriaceae bacterium
TGAGTTGAGATTTCTGACGCAGATACGACGGTACTCTACAAATTTGAATGAGAGCGACCGGAAGTTGCTGGTGGCGATGGTGAAGAAGTTCGCGACGTCGGCGACGCGGTAAGAGGGATTTGATTGGTGGCTGAAGTGTCTGCGTGAGAACGCCGTTTATTTCAAAAAAACCGGTACGAGATATTTGCATTCGTGTAAGTCGAGCGGGATGCAGTTTGCCGGCGTACTCAGAGTGTGCAGGGGCTAAAGCCGCCGATTATATTGGTCATTTTGCGGCCCGGCTAAACCCGTGCCCTGTTACAAAGCAGGGGTGCGAGATGCATAGAAACGCGATGAGATGGATTAAAAAAATGGAGTTCTCACGCAGACATTAAAGCCCCATTTATTTTCGATTTGCATTCATGTGGGCTAAATTCCGGCGGTATCGGACGAATGAAATTTATTGTGTGATTCAAGTTTATTATTCTGCTGGTGCGTCCAGAGCCGGCACAGGAAAGTGCGAGACAAAGAATCCAAAGAGCACAAGAAAAATCACCATCATGGCGCCGGCTATTTTGCGCCGGAAGATGAATTGCTGCTTGAGAGCGCCGATGCGCGGGACGAGCGGAGTGGCAAAGAGCAGACCACCGCAGAAGCCGCCGACGTGGGCGGAGTTGTCAATGCTTACGTGCAGCGTTGGGCCGGCGAAAAAGCTACCCATGCCAATGATGAAGTTGATTCCTGCAAAATAAATCACTGACCTGCGCAGCCTGCTGAGTTCCATTTTTGGGAGCGGCAGAAGTGGTGACTTGAGAAGCACAATCAAGACGCCGGCCAGACCGAAGACCGCGCCTGAGGCACCCGCGCCGGTGATATAAGGATTGCCCCAAGTAGCGCCCCAAAGGGTTGAGAGCAGGCCGCCGGCGGCACCGGTCAATATATATGCGGCAAGGAGGCCAAATGTTCCGAGGAGTGGCTCGGCGAGGAGGCCGAGGTTCCAAAGGCACCACATGTTGGTGGCGAGATGAATGATGCCTACGTGAACGAACATGGCGGTGACGATACGCCACCAGTCTCCGTTGTTGAGGACATCGACAGCGCGACTGGCGCCGAAAGATTCAAGCTGATCTGGAGTTGGCATCCATATGGAGACGCCGCGACCCAACATGTAGAGAAAAACCAGACAGTTGATTCCCACGAGCAGATAAGTTGCAGGTGCGCCGCGCCAGAGAGGAATCGGGCGCTGTCGTGTTTGGCCGGGTATGTCGTCGGGCGGCAAAATCTCTGGTTCAGGTGGTTGCGGGATCGTCCCCATAACTTCAATCTAAGCGTAGAACGGCATGAGGCGCAAATTTTCAATGGAATCTCCCACTTGATGGGAAGGTATCTTCGCAAGCGCGATGAGGGGAACCAGATAACATGAAGATGTTATGTCATTAGTGGAAGCAATACCGAGTCCGGTGGTGCATGCAGATCTTGCTGCGCTGGAGTGGCCGCAGTTGCTTGCGCTGGTGGCGGGGTATGCTTCGTCGTCGGTGGGTCGTGAGTCGATTGCTGCGTTGTTGCCTTCGATGGATGAAGCGTGGGTCGAGCGTCAGCATCAGTTGACTGGCGAGTTGGTGCTGCTGCTGGCGGAGCAGATTTCAATTCCGCTGGGCGGGTTGTTTGATCCGACTACCTTTGCAGCGAAAGCGCAGATACCGGGGGCGGCGCTTGAGGCCCAGGAGCTGCAGGCGATTGCCAGAGTGGCGAATGATATTGCAGCGTGGCAGGGATTGCTGCTTTCTCCTCCGGCGCGGGTGGTGGGAAGGCTGCCGGGATTGGTGGAGCTTTCGAAGGATTTGCTGCATGGATCGCTGCGGCCGCTGGCGGAATCGATTGAGCGGAAGATCTTGCCAGATGGATCGCTGGTGGATGATGCTTCGCCGGAGCTGAGAAGGATTCGGCGGGAACAAGAGCGGCAGCAGAGAGAGATTGAAGCGAGCTTGAGAGCAGCGCTGAGGAGGCTTTCAGCGGATGGGGCGACGCAGGATGATTTGATTACGATTCGCGGGGACCGGTTTGTGATTCCGGTGCGGTCGGAGCTGAAGCGGAAAATTTCTGGTGTGATTCACGGAGCAAGTTCGTCGGGGCAGACGGTTTATGTGGAACCGCTGGAGACGATTGAGCAGAATAATGAGCTGGTCAGGCTGATTGAAGAAGAGCAGGCGGAGATTCATAGAATTTTTGTCGCGCTGACCCGCCAGGTGGGTGGGTACTCGCAAGCGCTGGTAGCGGGCGCGCATGTGCTGGCGGAGGTGGATGGATTCCAGGCGAGGGCGCGGTTCAGTCGCGAGTATGAGTGCGTTGCGCCGACGCAGACTCCGGATGCGCTGGTGCTTGAGGGAGCGCGACATCCACTGCTGGAGAAGCGGTTGAAGGTGACGGGTGGAAGTATAGTTCCGTTGACGCTTTCGCTTGAGGGTGAGAATCGGCAACTGATTATCAGCGGGCCGAATACGGGCGGCAAGACGGTGACGCTGAAGACAACAGCGTTGTTGGCGATGATGGCGCAGGCGGGGTTGCCTGTTCCGGCAGTGGCGGCGAGCTTTCCACTGTTCACGGCGTTCCTTGCGGATATTGGCGACGCGCAATCGATAGAAGAGGCGCTCTCGACATTTTCAGCGCACATTACGAATATCAACCGGCTGGCGAGATTGGCGGGCCCGACGGCGCTGGTGTTGCTGGATGAGTTGGGGTCATCGACAGATCCTGAGGAGGGCAGCGCGCTGGCTGTGGCGATTGCAGATCACTTTAGAAATGCGCGAGCGTGGACACTGATTTCGACGCATCATACTTCGCTGAAGGTTTATGCGGCAAATACGGAGGGCGTGACGAATGCGGCGGCGGGTGTGGATGAGAAGACGCTGGCGCCGAATTATCAACTTAGATTGGGTGTGCCGGGAGCTTCGGCGGGCATTCAGACTTCGGAGCGGTTGGGGTTGGACAAGCAGATTGTGGTGGCGGCGCGAGAGCGGCTGGGTTCGCAACAACTGGACATAGCGAGGTTTTTGGATAAGCTACATGCGGAGTTGACGGAGCTGGAGGCGGAGAGAAAGAAGACGCGCGAAGAACAGTATGCTCTGAACACGGAACGTGCGCGGCTCCAGAAGGAAGGCGATGTTGAGCTTCGGGCGCAGACGAAAGAGTTCGAAGTGAAGCTGGCCTCGCTGGTGAAGGATTTTGAATTTCAGATGCGGGAGACGGTGCGGGCGATTGAAGATCGTGCGTCGCAACAAAAATTATCCAAAGAGGCTGAGCGGAGATTGACGAGGCTGCGGCATGAGTTTCAGCAGAGTTTCAATGCGACGGTTGTGGCGCACCGTACAGGGGCCGACGCCGGAGATCCGAATGCGCAGCCACATATTTTGAGGCATGTTTCGGTGGGCGATGAAGTCCGTCTGAAATCGATGAACAAGATTGCGCGCGTGGTGCGGGAGATTGAGAAAGACGTCTTCGAAGTTGCGCTGGGGCCAATCAAGATGCGGGTGAAGCGTGATGAGCTGACGGAGGCGATCCCTGAGGAAAAGGGACCGAAGTTGACGCCCTTGGCGCAGGTGCGGAAGAGAAGCGGGATTTCGGTGACGTCGAGTTCAAACGACGATATGCGCATGGAGATTAATTTGATTGGGCACACGGTGGATGAGGCGACGGAGGATCTGGAGAAGTACCTGGACCGCGCGTTTTTGGCGGGGTTGCCGAAGGTGCGGGTGATTCACGGGCATGGTGCAGGGATTTTGCGGAGAGCGTTGCGGGAGTTTTTGAAGAGCCATCCGCATGTGGCGGGGATTGAAGAAGCGCCGCAGAATGAGGGTGGTCAGGGCGCGACGATTGTGGAGTTGAGGCAGTAGGAAAGCTATCGCACGTCACAGTCCGCACATTAGATTCCAACCATCTTCAAGAGGTGTTCCGGGTAGCGCTCGCCCTCGTCGTGGAGCTTGGCGGCGTTGATTTCGTCGAAGTCATCGGCGGTGAGTGTGAT
>DAHXOQ010000267.1 GCA_027364815.1 Acidobacteriaceae bacterium
GGATACACCGATTGAGGATGCGATTCAGACGGATGCGGCGATTAATCCGGGCAACTCCGGCGGACCGCTGTTGAACTCGCGCGGCGAGGTAATCGGCATTAATACGATGATCGCGTCGAATGGCGCGAATCAGAGCTCGGGGATTGGATTTGCGATTCCGATTAACACGGCGAAGGCAGTGCTGGACGACCTGACGAAGTATGGCAAGGTTCGCCGGCCATCACTGGGAATTGTGAGTTTCCCGATTGGGCCGGATTTGGCCGAACAGATGGGACTCTCGCCTGAAGCTGGCGTGCTGGTTGAGCGAGTACTGCCGGGTGGTGCAGCGGAGCGCGCCGGGATTCACGGCGGCAATGAGAAGGCTTACCTGGGCAACACGCCGATTCTTATTGGCGGGGACCTTATTGTTGCGATTGACGGACATGAGGTCGCAGACCCGCAGGACGTGAATGCACTGATGGATAAGCATCAGGCTGGGGATACGATTTCTGTTACGCTGGTGCGCGGCAAAAAGAAGATTACGCTGAAACTGATTCTGGGAGAATCGCGCGATGATTAACTGAAATACAAACAGAAAAAGCGGGCTGCTTCAGAACAACTCTGAAGCAGCCCGTTTTTTTAATTCATGAATAATTAGAAGCCTGCTTGAATTTCCATTTTTTCTGCAGTTGCAATCTGTACTTTCGCAACACTTACCGGCTCATCGTAGTGCTTGGCAACGATTGCTGCTTCAAGCTCGCGATTTCTGTAGGGCTCAACCATGGCCAGCGTAATTGTTGCACTGGTTGCCATCTGTGCCAGCGCGATTTTGCCGCTGATCTGCTCAATCAGCGCAAAGATTGCATTGACCGCCGTCGCAACCATCTGAATCACGGCCAGTGCGTGCTGCTGGCTTGCCGGATTCACAATTCGCGCTGCGGCTAAGAGCGATGCGTTGACCTGCTGTTGAAAGTTCACGACCTGCGCTTGCAACTGCGAGAGCAAAGTTGCCGAGGGATTGGCGAGATAGGCTTTTGCCTGGCTCACCAGCAGAGTCGATGCCGCTTCAAAGCCCACAGTCGCCACCGTGAAGATCGGCGCTGCGGCAGGGTCCAGAATCGCTGCTGTCGAATCGCCAGCGGCAACAGCGCTCTGCAAAGTCGGCGTCCAGTTCACGATGTTTTGCGCGACGTTGACGCCCGAACAACCACTGACGAAGATCGTCGGCAGCAGCACGGCAATCAGCGCCCAGGCGCCCAGCTTAGCCGTAGTACCGGCTCCGCTCGCGCTGCTCTGAGCGCCAGCTTTTGGATCACGGGCGAGCAATCCCAAAAGCGCGGCGGCAATTCCGCTGATCAGCGCCACTACGCTTCCACTGCCCGCGTTGCCCAGCGTCACACCCTGTTGTGAGAGCACGCCGGCAATCGTCACTACCCCAATCAGCAATCCTGCCATTGAGGTCCTCGGTTGTTTCCAGATATTCGAAATCAAATTCATGCCAACAGCTCCTTGAACATTGAAGTCACAAAAAAGGACGGACTCCACGTTGGTGCGCGGAATCCGCCGTCTCACACTCACTACTTAAAGCTTAGGCACTTCACTGAATGAATCTGCAATTCACCATGAGTACTAACACGCTAATGCACAGTAACTTACAGACTCACAGCGGCGACATAGGCTTGACATAACTCAAGCTACATTCAAAAATCTTCAAGTCTCATTCAATACCAGAGCTACCCTGCCGCAAATCCACTCCCGCGGCGACTGATCCTCGCTCACTTCAATCAAGTCCACAGGGAAGGCATGATTGTGCGGTCTGAGCACTAATCGCCCAGCCAGAAAATCCACATACCGCAGCATCAAGAACGTTCCATTGCGAACCGCATACAAATTTGGCCGGCTCGGCCTGTAGGCAGCGAGCGAATCATAATGCCGGTCGACCAGCGCGATCGCATCGGGCAAGACGAGGGGTTCCATTGGCAGTGCATCATTCGCGGGGATCCTCACAGCAACAAATCGCTCCCACCCGCGACGTCCCGGTGACACGCGCGGGTGCAGTGTTTCCAGCGAGCCGGGGGGCAAATAAATCAGCCCCTGCACCACTGATGAGCGCACGTAGGGCTCATACATCGCTGTGGTGTGAGAGACTAGCGGAACTTGCGCGCTCTTGCCGCCGGACCTACTCTCGGCTTCCACATACCGCGAACTCTCCAGCAGATCTGCGCAGTTCAAATGCTGTGCCGCAAGTATCCTGTCAAGCGCTTCGAGGGATAAATTTCTGCGGCTATGCAAAAAATTTGAGAGGTGCGGCTGGCCAAAGCCGGTCTGGCGCGCAAGGAGCGAGACACTGAGCGTGCCGCGCTGAATCCTGCGCAGCAGCTCAAGTCGAAGGCGTTCGTGCATCTGCGTGAAGTTCATGTGGAAAATTCGCCAACTGCAATAGGCGTTTGCCGACAATGTTTGCTAACAGAAAATCTGAATTGGCTCAATTGCCACATTCTTAACATTGTCTGCCACTTATGTGCAGCGAGACCCGAGAAAATCAGGCAGATGGATTGACACAAATTGAAACTAACTCTAGATTGTCACTACCAATGTCGTAACGGTGAGGAAATCTTGGTGGTGAACAAGAATCAGCATTGCCCGATCGGGCTGTGCATCAGTCTTGTCCCCATTAAAAAGGGGCGGAACGAGCGGATTTGCAATTTGAATCCGCATTTTTGCGAACCAAAGAGTGACCTCACCCGGGCGATTCCAGAATCTGTGCGCGATTGAGTATGAAGACCAACCAGAGAGAACAGCCGGCGCTCCCTCATCAGGGCAAAAGAACCCTGAATAGCTATCTGTTTATCTCAACGCCCCGCAGGGCCAGGACTTTACATCGGATCCAGCGGGCGCTATCGCAGCTACGGAGAATTCAAAATGGAAGTATGTGTGCAATTGAAAGTTTGCGAAGGGTGCGGGTCTCTTTGGTACCGCACTCAGGGCCTTGAAAGTGTTTATTGCAGAAGTTGCGAACACAAACTGAGGGAGTTTCCCTCACCTGAAAGCCGCAAGCGGCGTGGACGACCTTGCCGCAAGCCATTGGCCCGAATTTGGGCCGTAGCGGAAACAGCAGGAGGTGCACGATGAGTGCAGCCCTGCCGTTACCGCACTTTTGGGAAGTAACTCAACAGGTAGCTACGGCTACACAACGCAAACCAGTCCAAAGCGTCCGGCCGGAGCCATTTACAAGGGCAGCGGCAAAACAAAAAACAGCCGAGCTAGTTGAAAGCTTCGGCTTCTACCGCAGGCATACAGAGAACATGCTGCGCCGTTATTTGTACGCTTCGATGCAAGTGGGCAGGGCACCTTCGATTCTTGGCGATCCTGTTTCAAGAGGCTGGGTTTCAAGCAGGCCGGTGAAGAGTTTCGAGGATGCAGTGATATTTGTTCTCGATATTGAGAAGTGCATCAACGCACTTGAACCCTTTGACCGAAAGATGCTGACGCGCATTGTGTTGCAAGAGTACACGCAGGCTGAAGCGGCGGGCATTTTAGGTTGCAGCGTACGAACAATCAGCTATAAGTATCCGATGTCACTGGATAGACTGACCGAGAAGTTGTTAGCAGCTGGATTACTTGTTTTACCGTTTTAATACAACAACATACCTCAGATCAAAACGGCGGAGAGTGCGAAAGCACTCTCCGCTTTTGCGTTTTTTATTGATATTTTGTGAGAGAGGCAGATTGAAGCGCGCGAAAAAGTCGCATATGGGTGGCAGATCATCAGCTTCGGAGTGAGGTTTGAGGGGTCAAAAAGTGTTTACTATACGGTTAACAGAGATGAGCCTCTGTTTACTATACGATTAGCCATCTTGAAATTTTATTGGAAGGTGTTTTAAATGAGCGGGATTTGGAATATGGATTGGGGATTTGAAAGAGAAAACGTATTGTTTCCTATTTGGTAATTGGAGTTTAAAAAATGTTTACTCACTGATTAGCCATCTTGGGAACAG
>DAHXOQ010000268.1 GCA_027364815.1 Acidobacteriaceae bacterium
GGGGAGAAGTTGAGTTACTCGAGCGGGCCGGTTGAGGCGAGCGAGGGGAGATGGATTGTCAGCGCACGAGGAATAGCGCAGAAGCATTATTCGCTGGCGATTGAATCGAGTGCGGCACATACGGCGGTCACACTGGCCACTGATCCGGAGAAGGATTTGGTTGAGCCCGCGATAGTGAGCGCGCGGACGAGACCGAATCATCATCCGTCGGGATTGCATGATTGGCAGTATGGAAATTTTCTGGCGCTGGATGCGCGGTTGACGCGCGATGCCGCGATTGCGGGAGAGCCGACGAGTGTGCGGATGGAAGCACTCGATGCACAGGGGAAGATGGTTGTGCTCGGAAGCGCGCCGGTTGAACCGGATGGATCATTCTTTGTGCAGACGAAGGGCGATACCCCGGTGAGATTTGCACTGCTAGATAAGGATGGGAAAGTTCTGCGCACGGAGCGCGGATTTATCTGGATCAAAAAGGGCGAGCAGCGGATTTGCGTGGGTTGCCACACGGGACCGGAGCGGGCGAGCGAGAACAAGGTGCCGGCGGTGCTGTTGCGGACGACGACGCCTGTTGATCTGAATTTGAAAACAGATGCGCTCAAAGAGAAATCAGTTGAAGCGGGAGAAAACTAAGATGCGCTCAAAACTTTTCATCATCGCATTGTCAATTTGCGGGCCACTCGCGGCACAGAGTCCGGTTACGCAGAAGACGACATCGCCCGCGAAAACTGATACTGCACCGGTTATTCGATTTGATGATGCGACGGATAGCTCGGGCATCAACTTCACGCACAGTTTTGGTTCGCGTCAACTGGGGTCGCTGCTTGAGGGGACGGGCGGCGGCTGCATCTGGATGGACTACAACAACTCCGGGCGCGAATCGCTTTATGTTGTGACGGGCAAACCGCTGGATGATTCGATGCATCCCTATCCGCTGAAGGAGAAGCCGGATCCAGCGCCGCACAATCATCTTTATCGCAATGACGGGAACGGGCATTTTACGGATGTGACGGCGAAGGCGGGAATCAAGGTGGATGGCTGGGCGATCAGCTCGACCTGGCTGGATTATGACCGCGATGGCTGCGTGGATCTTTTTGTTGGACGGTATGTGAAGTTTGATCCGAAGTACAGAGCGTTTTATGCGCCGACAAATTATCCGGGGCCGCTTGATTATGAAGGCGAGACGAATGTTCTGTATCACAACAATTGCGACGGGACATTCACGGATGTGACGGAGAAGTCAGGGATAGGCGCGTATATCGGGCGCACGATGGGCGTGACGGCGGGAGATTTTGACAACGACGGATGGGATGACATCTATGTTGCGAATGACCGCACGGAGAATTTTCTTTTTCACAACAAGCACGATGGGACCTTTGAAGAGATTGGGAATGATTCGGGAACGGCGTTTGGACAGAATGGCGAGTCTACTTCATCGATGGGACCGGTGTTTGTTGATCTTCAAGGCAGAGGGATGCTGGATTTGTGGGTGACGGATGGCCACTACAACCGTTTGCTGAGGAATACGGGGAAGCTGAGCTTTGACGACATTGGCGCGGAGACAGGCGTTTCTCAGGCGAATGCGCAGTATGTGAGCTGGGGGACGGGCGTTTACGACTTTGATAATGATGGGCAACTGGACATTCTGATTTTTCATGGTGGATTGATTCACCTGATTCCGCAGGAGCATACGCTGTTTCGCGGAACGGGTAACGGACATTTTGCAGATGTTTCGCGCGAGGCGGGGCCGGTGCTCAGCGTGCGCACGACGGCGCGCGGCGCGTGCTTTGCCGATTACGAAAATGACGGCAAGGTGGACGCATATCTGGTGAACCTGGGCGCGAAGGGGACGCTGCTGCACAATACCTCGACGAACACGGGACATTGGCTCGATGTGAAACTCGTTGGCGCGATGCGTACCGGAGATCACGGCAGCGCAACAAGCGGCAAAAGCAATCGGGATGGAATTGGCGCGCGTATTGAGGTAATTGCCGGAGGAGAGAAGCATACGGCAGAGCGCGTGGCGAGCACGGGATATCTTTCTCAGGATGATGAGCGCGTGCATTTTGGACTGGGCGCAACGAGGACGGCGGAGAAGATTACGGTGAAGTGGCCGAGCGGCCAGGTGCAGACGCTGACGAACGTGGCCGTTGATCGCGTGTTGACGGTGGAGGAGCCGAAGTGATGAGCACGCGGATTCTCAAAACTCGATACAGGATTGGGTGCGCGATTGCACTACTTTCGCTTTCGGTTGCCGGATATTTCTTCAGCGTGAATCAGACGGTGAGGGCCTCGGACGAGAAGCAGCCGGCGGTAAATGAGAAGCACTCTGACGCGCTGGTTTATGCATCGCCCCTGGAAGTACTTTTCTCTCTCGATGGCAAGCGGCTTTATGTGCTGTGCCAGGAGACGGAAGAGATACGCGTGCTGGATGCGGCGACACACAAGGAGATCAAGCGCGTACATGTTGGCCAGATTCCACGGGGATTTTCGCTTTCGCCGAAGGGGGAGCGCCTGTATGTGACAAACTCGGCGGACGATACGATTTCAGTGATTGATACGCGGACGCTGGCGGTGGTGGCGACGTGGCCAGTTGGGTTTGAGCCGTCGAGCGTGTTGAGTGATCGCGCGGGCAAGTGGCTGTATGTGGCGAACCGAATCAGCAACGATGTGACGGTTCTGGACGCGAAGGATGGGAGCATCGTCAAGCGTCTGACAGCCGGGCGCGGTGCGAGTTATCTTGCGCTTTCGCCGGATGGAACGCGAATCTATGTGACGCACGTTTATCCGAATCCTGCGCCGTATCGCACGGGGCCCGAGTCAGAGATTACGGTAATCGATACGGCGAAGGCTGTGGTGGTTGACCGCATGCCGCTGCATAGAATTGCGGGCGTCTTTCATATGGAGTTCAGCCGCGATGGAAGGCTTGGGGTGGTGGCAGAGTACCATCCGAAAAATCTGGTTCCGCTGGCGCACCTGGAACATAGCGGTGCATTTGTTTACACGCTGACATTATTTGGGGCGGATGTGGGCAAGACGCCGGTGGAGGTGCCGCTGGACGAGTTGGAGCGGTATTCTTCGCAGCCATTTGGAGTTGCAATCACGCCGGATAAGTCGCGGCTGTTTGTGAGTTGCGGCGGGTCAGAGATTGTTCTCTCTATCGATTTGCAGAAGCTGCTCAAGTACATTCATGCGCATCCGGAAAATTTCACGGAGGATCTTTCAGCGAGCGCGAATTACATAACGGCGCGAATTCCGGTGGGACATAATCCGCGCGGAATGACTATTTCGCAGGACGGGCGTTCGCTGTATGTGGCGAACCGGCTGGAAGATACGATCGGCGTGATTGATACGCACACATCACGCGTGAGAGAGACGATAGACCTGGGGACACACAAGGTGGTGAGCGCGCTACGCCACGGTGAGCAGACTTTTTACACGGCAAGACAATCATTCCAGGGGCAGATTGGTTGCGCGAATTGTCACATAGATTCGACGTTCGATGGATTGCCGTGGGATCTGGAGCCGGATGGATTTGGGCGCGACATTGTGGACAACCGCTTGATTGAAGATTTGCGCGGGACTGAACCGTACAAGTGGATTGGGACGAATCCGAATATTCCGACAGAGTGCGGGCCGAGGACGGAGAAATATTTCTGGCGTTCGGAGAATTACAACGACCTGACACTGGCTGATCTGTCGTTTTATGTATTGTCGATTCCGCAGCGGGGACACCGGTGGCGGTTGCCAGGTGGCGAGCTGACTCCTGCGCAGCAGCGGGGTTACGCGATCTTCATGCGCGACAAGGACAACTTCGGCAAGCCTATTGCGGAGTTGAACCGCTGCTACGTTTGCCACAGCGGGCCCAAGGGAACGAATCAGAAAGTTTTCGATGTAGGGACGCAGAGGGCGACGGATAACACGGGAAATTTTGATACTCCGCAACTGACGAATATCGCGCTGACTGCGCCCTATCTGCA
>DAHXOQ010000269.1 GCA_027364815.1 Acidobacteriaceae bacterium
GGTCCCATGCCTATCGCCGAGGTTGCATCCGCCAACTACCACGACCTCTACGTCGCCAATCAGGGAAACAGTACCATCGTCCACTTCCAGATCAACGGAGACAGCTCACTCACCCAGAAAGACGTGCTCACACTCTCTTCTGAGGGCAACACGCCCGTCGCGGTCGGCATCAATCAGGCTGGCACATTCCTCTTTGTCGTAGCCGCATTTCAGCCCGGCTGCAACGCGCCAAACACCTGCTCCGGCGCCGTCTCCGTCTACCCGCTTTCGAATGGCGCCATCGGAGCTCCCGTCGCAAACGGAGCGCTCAATTACTTCCCGCTGAATCTCACCGGTACATACGCCGCCGATTTCATCATGCCAACTGGCATCTCGGTTCTCACCAACGGCACTGCGGTCTTTATCTCCGCGTACGATCAATCCGCTTACAACCCGGGTGGCCACCCTACCAGCAATGCCAACTCCGGTCTCATCTACAGCTTAAACGTCGGCTCTTCAGGCGTGCTCACGGCTGCGCCCGGCAGCCCATTCAACGCCGGCGTAAAGCCCTCGGCTGTCGCCTCGGAGCCAGGCAACCGTTTCGTCTACGTCACCGACTACGCTTCAAACCAGCTCATCGCGTATCGCTTGCAAACCGCTTCCGCTCTCCAGTTCCTGCAGAACGGCCCCTTCAAAACAGGCTATGAGCCCTCCGCCATTGTGGTTGACCCGCGCGGCCTCTACATTTACGTAACCAACTCGCTCGACAACACCGTCTCCGCCTACGCCATCTCGCTGCCCTCCGGCACGCCTTCGGTCGCGGTCAACCCAACGGGCAGCACCACCAACACTACGGACACTGACCCCGTCGCCCTCTGCATTGAGCCTTCTCTCGGTCGCGATGTCTATACCGCAAACTACCTCGGCAACTCCATCACGGGTTTCATCATCAACCCCAGCACTGGAACCATCACGCCGGACCAAGCCACTCCCTATCCCACACTGACCGCTCCGACAGCCATCGTCGCTGTCCCGCACGGCAACTACTCCCTCCAGTACATCACCAACTAAATAGTTCTCAGTTGTCAGTTCTCAGCAAAAGCAACATAAATAACAAATGAAACGCCCGGCCAATCGGCTGGGCGTTTCTGCATCCATTCATAATCATTCGAATCAAAAATCAGTCCCAACAATCAAACATAAATACTGAGAACTGGGTCTTTAAAAAACTGAGAACTGACAACTGTTACTCCGGCATCACCGCATGCATCAACCTTCTCAACTGTGTCTGCGCCGGCTTCTCCACATAATGCAGCGCCAGTATCGCCATCCCAATCAGCAGCACATAGCTGATCCACGGATCAAACTGGTTCAAATGCAGCTTGTTCAGCACGTGCGAATCATGAATCAGATTCCACAAATTAAAGTGCAGCAGGTACATGCAATAGCTCGCCTCGCCAATAAACACAAGCGGCCTTATGCTCAGCACCGTCGCCAGCAGATTCTTGCCCGCCAAACCCAGCACGATGCAACCAAACAACGGCATCAGCAGCCCATCGTGAATCAGCGCATACGGTACCTTCGGCCCCAGCTCCAGCAATCCAAAAATGCTCGCAAATCCAAAAACTCCCAGCGCCAATCTCACCCAGCCATCACGACGCAGCAATCTGTCCAGCCCCGCCAGCACCACTCCAAAAGTAAAACTCGCCAGGTGCGGCAGCGGTGTAAACTTCAGCGCCACCAGCCACGGCGCAGAACTCCACCGGTCAGGATGCGCAATTCCATCCGGGTTCAGCAAAATATAAAGCGCGCCCGGCACCATCCCCACAAACCAGATGCACGCCAGCACCCCGAGCAATTTCCCCATCTGTGTCGGCGGCTTCCACTTCGCCAGCCACGGAAACAGCGCATAGAAAAAACTCTCCGCGCTCATCGTCCACGCCGGAGTATTCCAGAACGTCGCCAGCATCGGAACCCACCCCTGCAGCAGCAAAGGCGTAAGCACCACGCCCGTCCAGAACATCTCATGCGTGCGCGCCGAGTACTCCAGCTTCAGCATCCCCAAACTCAAGATCAATCCCAGAAAATAAATCGGATACAGCCTTGTGAAACGCGCCTTCCAGAACCGCCCGCGCTCCAGCTCACCCGCCTGCGCCCGCACCGCATAGTTATACGCCAGCACAAACCCCGAGAGCAGAATAAAAAAACTCACCGACGCATACCCGGCATTCACAATCGGCGCAAAATTCAAGCGCAGCGTCACATCATGCGAAAAAATCCGCACCACTGTGCTGAAGTTAAACCAATCAGGATTTGAAAAATGAAAAAGTACAATATTCACGGCTGCAAAGCATCGCAACCCCGTCAACGCATCCAACCGTGCTGGACGATGGATCTCCACGCTAAATCAAACGCCTCCAGCAAAATCGAACGCGAACCAAAAATCTAATTTAGTTTATAAATCCGCTGACTAGCTGACTCGCCATCACTGCGAAGCAGTGGCTGACTTGCTGCTCTTGTTCAAAACCAATTCTCGCTGAAAGTTCCCAGCCTGTTCTCCCCATCATTAACGGGCTAGTCCCTTGTTACGCAGTAACAAGCGACCCCACTTTTTCCTGCATCACCACGCGCTTGATATTCCCCGGAACATTCATATTGAAGATCACCATCGGCAGAGCATTATCCTTGCACAAACTCACCGCCGTCAGGTCCATCACCTTCAATCCCTGCTGCAGAATCTCCATGTACGTAATCGCGTCGTATTTCACTGCCGTCTTGTCCAGCACCGGGTCCGCGTTGTACACACCCTCAACCTTCGTCCCCTTCAGCAGCACATCGGCCTTGATCTCCATCGCCCGCAAGCTCGCCGCAGTATCCGTCGAGAAGAACGGGTTGCCGATTCCCGCCGCAAAAACCACCACGCGCCCTTTTTCCAAATGCCTCACCGCGCGCCGCCGGATATACGGCTCCGCCACCTGGTTCATCGCCACCGCGCTCATCACGCGGCACTGAACACCCTTCTGCTCCAGCGCATCCTGCAGTGCGATCGCGTTGATCACCGTCGAGAGCATGCCCATGTTATCGGCGCTCACGCGGTCCATCTGCTTCGCCTGCTCGGCCACTCCACGGAAGAAGTTTCCCCCTCCCACCACGATCCCAATCTCCACGCCAAGCGCGTGCACCTCGGCAATTTCGGCCGTTATCGCCGACACCTTCTCGGCCTCCAGCCCAAACCCCTTGGCGCCAGCCAGCGCCTCGCCCGACAACTTCAAAATGATCCGTTTATACATGTCTTTTTGAGTATCGCATATCCAATTGCCTTGTAAGATTGCCATCAGAGACCATCAATCATGTCCATTATCCTCCAATCCCTCCTCGCCCTCCTCCTCATCCTCGTCGCCCCCCTCGTCAGCTACTACTTCGAACGCCCGCTCCTGAGCATCGCCCCCAGCTCCGCCAAAAAGCTCAAATTCTACCGCTCTATCCTCTTCACCCAATGGCCGTCCGCCTTCATCGCCATCCTTCTCCTCGGGCCCGCACTCATCTTCTTCTCTTCCCCCAATACCCTCCAAACCCAACCCCCATGGCTGCGCATCTCTCTAATCGTGCTCCTGACTGCCTTCTTCACCGTCGCATTGCTGCCCTACCTCAACTGCATCAAAGGCGAAGCTTCCCGCGCCAAAGCTGAAGCCGCCTTCCGACGCCAGCTCGGAAAAGTCGTTAACATGCTCCCCAACTCCAACATGGAGCGCCGCTGGTTCGCAGCCGTTTCCATCACCGCCGGCGTTTGTGAAGAGATCCTCTTCCGCGGCTTCCTCACCCGCTACCTCACCACCACCGCCTTCCACTTCCCTCTCTATGCCGCCGTTCTCATCACCGCCGTCTTCTTCGGGCTCAATCACATCTACCAGGGCAACAAGGGCATCATCCAAACCGCCATCGTCGGACTCGGCATGAGCGCCATCTACCTGCTCTCAGGCAATC
>DAHXOQ010000026.1 GCA_027364815.1 Acidobacteriaceae bacterium
CTGTACCACTGCGAAACTCGCGCATACAAATCCCAGCAGCGGTAATCAAAGGCTTCTTTCTTATCCGTCGAAGCCGCAGCCAATCCATCGCGCCGTGTAATCTCGGCTTCAACTTCGGCAACCGTTTTGCCCTCAAGCTGCAGGAATCCCACGACGACATCTGCAACCTGCACACCGGTGTTGTCGATGTAATTTTGCACTTTAACTGAGTGCCCTGTGGCACGCAGCAGATTCACAAAGGTATCGCCGAGGATGGCATTTCTCAAGTGACCAATGTGCGCGGCCTTGTTGGGATTGATGCTGGTGTGCTCGACGATTGCGTTGAGCCCGGCGCTTGCGGAGCGTGTGGTTTCGCCGGCGGCAATGGCGTGCACCTGGAGCGAACGGTCGAGACGCGCGTTGATGTACCCGGCCCCAGCCACCTCAAATCCGGCAAAGCCCTCGGGGAGCCCAAGCGCCGCGACAATCTCCTGCGCGATGACCTTCGGCGCCTTGCGCAGCTTGCGCGCCAGTTCAAAGGCCACGGGCAACGCGTACTCGCCAAAGTTGAGATCCGGCGGCTGTTCGATTGCGAAACCGTTGAGCTCAATCTGGTAAAGGGAGAGTAGGACCGCGCTCAGGCGCGCCGAAAGCCGCTGTTGGAGTTCAAGATACACGTGGGAAAATCCTCATGGATACGGGTCAGAGACGGTAGAAAAAAGAAAAAATCCTAGCCCCAAGTTTATCAGAGCCCGTCTTCTGGACTGCTCAGCGCACATAAATTCAGAGCCATGCCTTAAACTGGAAAGAGACCACAAGAAAGCCAAGAAGAGACCCGTGAGCGAACGTTTTTACCTGACAACGCCGATCTACTACGTCAATGCGCGCCCACACCTGGGCCATGCCTACTCGACGATCGTCTGCGACGCCATTGCGCGGCGCAAGCGCGCGCTCGGAATTGAAACCTGGTTTCTGCCCGGCACGGATGAGCATGGACAGAAGATTGAGCGCTCGGCTAAACTCGCCGGCAGCACTCCGGCAGAGTTCGCGGCCAAGGTCTCGAATGAGTTCCGCAGTTCATGGGAGCGGCTTGGACTGACGCCTGACGATTTTATCCGCACGACGGAAGAGCGCCACAAGCGCGGCGTGCAAAAGCTTTTTGTCACGCTGCGCGATCGCGGTTACATCTATAAGGGCTCGTACACGGGCCAATATTGCGTCTCGGACGAGGCCTATATTGACGGCGAGCCGGGCACCATCTGCCCGGATTGCGGCCGCGTGACCGAGACGGTGAGCGAAGAGAATTACTTTTTCAAACTATCGGCCTTCGAGCGCCCCTTGCTCGATTATTACGAGTCGCATCCGGAGTTCATGGCGCCTGACTCGATGCGCCGCGAGATTCTTTCCTTTGTACGCGGCGGCCTCAAGGATCTTTCGGTGAGCCGGACGAGTTTTTCGTGGGGCATTCCTGTCCCCGGCGATGAGAAGCATGTTGTCTACGTCTGGCTGGACGCGCTGGCGAATTACATTACCGCGCGGGGCTACGGTTCTGATGATGCAGAATCGAAGGCGCGCTTTGAAAAATTCTGGCCCGCCGACATTCACCTGATCGGCAAGGAGATCAGCCGCTTTCACTGCGTCTACTGGCCTGCATTTTTAATGGCAGCCGGAATACCACTGCCGCGCTCGGTGCGCGCCAACGGCTGGCTGCTTTTTGAGCAGAGCAAAATGTCCAAGTCGCGCGGCAACGTGGTGCGCGCGGAGTCAGTCGCCGACGTACTTGGTGTTGATGCACTGCGGTATTTTTTGCTGCGGGAAATACCTTTTGGTCAGGATGGCGGCTTTAGTTTTGATGCGTTGGTGCAGCGCTATAACGGCGACCTCGCCAATGGCTACGGTAATCTAGTCAGCCGCGTCGTCAACATGATTCACAAATACTTTGAGGGCGCGGTTCCCAGTGCAGGCAAGCTGACCGATGCAGAAGAAAAACTGAGCGAATCAGCAACTGCGACAATCGCGGAGTTCAATCGCAGCTTTGACGCATTTGATTTTTCAGGCGCGCTCAAGACTCTCTGGGTTTTGGTCGCTGAGACTGACGGCTACCTGACAGCAAACGCGCCGTGGAAGAAGCCCGCAGAACGAACGGACGCTGACCACGCGGCACTTCAGGCGCGCGTTCTGGCCACTGCGGCAGAGGCGACGCGAGTGCTTACGGCGCGGGTCTATCCGATTTTGCATGCGTCAGCCGAGATCGTCTGGCGGCAGTTGGGGCAGGGAGAAATCAGCGAAGCCTCAAAGAAAAATTTCCTCAAGAGCCTTGCCTGGGGCGGACTCAAGAGTGGAACAAAATTTGGTGAACCCGCGCCGCTTTTCCCGCGCGCGGAGAAGGATGCAATCGATCGTATGCAGAATCTTGAAGATCAAAATCCGCACAGCGCTGTTGAGGCTGCCGGCGGGAACGATGGGAAGAAAGCGCCCGCTGAAGTCACCTGCGGTGAGGCCAGCGGCGGCTCCGCCGCAAAAGCACCGAAGATGGAGTCCGCTGATCAGACGAAGGCCGTTGAAGCTGTGAAACCTGCGGCAGAAAAGGCCGAAGCACCTGTTGCAACTGCAATACCCTCGCCTGTTGCCGCAACATCAGTTGAGCCTGTTGCGGTTGTTCCTGCGACGGAAGAAAAGCCGCTGATCAGCATTGACGACTTCATCAAGATCGAACTGCGCGTCGCGCAGATTATCGTCGCCGAGCGCATTCCCAAAGCTGACAAACTTCTGCGCCTTGAAGTCGATCTCGGCTATGAGAAGCGCCAGATTCTCGCCGGCATCGCCGAGTACTACGAGCCGGAAAAACTCGTTGGCCGCAAGATTGTTATTGTTGCCAACCTAGCGCCGCGCAAGATGCGTGGACTGGAGTCGCATGGAATGCTGCTCGCCGCCTCGCTTGAAGGCGGTGTTCCCGCGCTGGCCGGTTTCCACGAGGATGTTCCGCTTGGCGCGCGATTGAAGTAATACAGAGGTCCCTTTTATTGCTCATTGATTCGCACATTCATCTGGATAACGAACGCTACTCTGAGGACCGTCGCGCGGTTCTTCAACGCGCCTATGCGGAAGGTGTTGGTCTGCTGCTCTCTATTGGAATCGGGGAAGAAGCGATCAACATGGACGGGGCGCTGAATCTCTGCCGCGAGTTCAGCGGGGAAAATGGTGAACGGATTGAAGGGCTGCCCAAACTCTTTGCTTCCGCCGGCGTCTACCCGCACAACACGCACGAGATTGACGAAAAACTTCTCGCCAAGCTCGACCATCTGCTTGCTCAGCCTGAAGTCATCGCTTGCGGCGAAATCGGCATTGACTACTACCACGATGGCGCGCCCCGCGAGATTCAACTCACCGGCCTCAAGCAGCAACTTGAAGTCGCGGCCAAACATAAGCGGCCCATTCTGATTCACTGCCGCGCCAAGGGCGACGACCCGGTCGCCAATACCGAAGCCTGGGACGACCTCTTCACGATACTCGAATCCGACTGGCGCCCGACGGGGATCGGAGGCATCATGCACTGCTTTTCCGGCTCACTCAGACAAGCTCAACGGGCTATTGAATCAGGCTTCCTCATTTCATTCGCCGGCAACCTGACTTTCGCCAAGGCAGACTCTTTGCGTGAGGTAGCCGGCCTTCTGCCAATCGATTCACTGCTCGTTGAAACCGCCGCTCCCTGGCTTGCTCCCGCGCCTGATCGGGGCAAGCGCAATGAGCCCGCCTTCGTCGCCCGCACAGCCGCCACTTTAGCCGCTGTGAGAGGCGTCACTCCAGAGGTAATTGCTGCAGAATCCACTAAAAATTTCCTGCGGCTGTTTCGGCTGCCCCCTGACGTGGGAAACTAATAGATGTAACGGAAAACTCAGCACCACCCCAGGAATGCTCACGTTGGCCTGCGCGCGCTTACACCGACGGCGCAACGAGATTGGCAGATCCGGACGCGGAGAAGAGATTATGGCACAGGACAATTCATTCGACATCGTCAGCAAAGTGGAGATTCAAGAGGTGCGCAACGCAATCGATCAGGCCCTCAAGGAAATTCACCAGCGCTTCGACCTCAAGGACTCGCACTCCGAGATCAAGCTAGAGAACAGCGACAAGGAAATCCTCATGGCGTCGGCGGGCGAGTACATGCTTGAAGCCGTCAAGGAGATTCTCGGCCAGAAACTCGTCAAGCGCGGCGTCTCGCTCAAGAACCTGACTTACGGCAAGCTTGAAGAAGCCACGGGGCAAAGCGTTCGCCAGCGAATCACGCTCACGCAGGGCATCCCCTCAGAAAAAGCCAAAGAGATTGTGAAGCTGGTCAAGGACTCCAAGCGCAAGGTTCAGGCTTCAATCAACGGCGACACGGTGCGCATCAGCGGCAAGGATCGCGACGATCTGCAAGGCATCATTGCACTTCTACGCGGCAAGGATCTGGGCATCGAGCTGCAATTCACCAACTACCGCACCAACTAAACGGGAGCAAAATCTCCGGTGCAAGCAAAGATTTTTTCAGATTCAGCAGTGTGCAGTTAGACTGAAGAGAGCACACGGCACAGTTCAGAATCGGCAACACACAACTGAGGGATTGGAAGCTAACGACTTTGAGCACACTTGCAATGGCGACGGCACGGGAGGTATTTGACCTGCTCAAGGATGACCTCTTGGCCATCGAGCAGGAGCTAGGCCGCGACGCCATCTCAAACGTCAGCACTATTACGGAGATTGCCGAGTACCTGCGCGAGGGCGGCGGCAAGCGAGTGCGCCCGTCGCTGCTGCTTCTCTCAGCGCGCCTGCTTGGATATTCCGGACACGGCTCCATTCGTCTGGGTGCAGTTGTTGAGCTTGTCCACACTGCAACCCTGGTTCACGACGACATCATCGACGCCGCTGAGACGCGCCGCGGGCGTCCCTCGCCCAACACCACATGGGGCAATGAGAAGTGCGTGCTCGCCGGTGATTGGCTCTATATGCAGGCCTTCCGCATTGCTCTGGAAGAGGGCAATTTGCGGATTTTAGATCTGCTTATCGCACTGACACAACAGATGGTTGAAGGCGAACTACTGCAGATTGAAAAGCTCGGCCTTGCCGTCAACGAAGGGGATTATTACAATCTGATTTACCGCAAGACAGCCTGCCTCTTCTCCACCTCAATGCGGCTCGGCGCAGTTCTCTCCGGTGCAACCCCGGCAGAAGAAGAAGCTCTGGGCAATTACGGTCGCGCAGTTGGTCTCGCATTTCAGATTGTCGACGATGTGCTTGACTTGACTGCAACCGAAGAGGTTCTCGGCAAGCCCGTGGCCAGCGACCTGCGCGAAGGCAAAGCCACGCTCTCTGTCATACACGCTTACCAACATGGCACCGCAGCCGAACAGGCGCTTATTCAAGCCGTGCTCGACGACCGCAGTTTCACACGCGTCAGCCGCGAAGAAATTCAGGCGCTGCTCGGCAAGTACAAGAGCGTTGACTACGCGATGGCCGCAGCCGACCACTACTCAACAATCGCCCGCGAAGAGCTTTCACGCTTCCCTGATTCAGAATCGAAGCGCGCACTGCTCTGGGTTCCTGATTTTGTGGTTGCGAGAGACAAGTAATCCAACATTCGAATTCTAAAAATTTAAATTGATCGAAGAAATTAATCCTTCTCTACTACTCCATCCAAAATATGTCCCATCTTCGCTTGCTTGGTGCGCACATACTGTTCAAAGCTCGCCTGCGGCACAACTTCAGCAGAAACCCGCTCCACCACGCGCACTCCGGCCGACTCCATGGCTGCAACCTTCTCCGGATTGTTTGTCATCAGCTTGACCGCTTTGACGCCCATCAAATTGAGCACCGCAGCGGGCAGTTCATATGCTCGGCAATCAGGCGCAAAGCCCAGCTCCACATTGGCTTCAACAGTATCCCGTCCCTTGTCCTGAAGTTCATAAGCACGCCGCTTGGCCATCAAGCCAATCCCGCGGCCTTCTTGTTGCTCGTAGAGTAATATCCCCGCTCCAGCCGCCGAAATTTCCTCGAGCGCACGCTCCAACTGCTCGCGGCAATCGCAACGCAGCGAGCCAAAAACATCGCCTGTCAAACATTGCGAGTGAATCCGCACGAGCGGCGGCGCAGAGTAAACATCGCCCATCACCAGCGCGACCAGACCCTCGACTTCATTCTTCTGCGTGCCATTTTGATCGCAATGGCGTGGCTCCGCAAGCTCGCCCTCGAAGCCGAGAATACGAAACTGCCCCCAGCGAGTAGGAAAATCTGCGTCGGCGATCTTTTTCACATTCGTGTAGCCCATAGACTGATTTTATCCTGTAGCGCCACGCGGAGGGTTCACCGCATGAGACACGTCAACTGCGCTGTATATTGGATGTAAAGGTCGTCCATAGGATTCATGACGGACAAACTCATCCTTATCACGCTCCTCGTCAAGCTCGGCGTCGCCGCGGCCGTCGCGAGCGCCCTCGCCCGCTCGCGCGTCTTCGAGCGCCTGCTCTTTCTTGAGCATCGCCGCCGCCGCGAGACGATGACCCTACTCGCATTCTTCCTTGTCCCACTGACACTCGGCGTTCTGGTACGCACTTCAGTCCCCAACTTCCTCGCCGCCGATATTTCTTTTGAGGCCATCATTCTGCTCGGGCTACTTCTCGGTCCCAGCTCAGCCATCATCGGCGGTTGTGTACTTTCCTTACCTGCGCTGTTGCATCACGAGTATCTCGCATTGCCCTTCAACGCAGCAGTGGGATTGGTTGCCGGCATACTCGGTCTCCTGGTCGAGCAGGAAGAAATTTGGTCCTTCACGCCCTTCATCGATCTGAGCCTTTACCGCTGGATTCGACGCAACCTCAGCAAGCCGCGCATTGACCGCCAGTTCCTTCTCCTTTTTCTCATTGTGTTGATGGAAGCGATTCGCGACTGGATCGCATACGTTCATCCCAAGCGCCTCTTCGCGCTTGAACCTACGCAACTCTGGATTCGTTTCCTGGTCCTTGTCTCCGCGCCAATGGTGGTCGGCGTTGCGCTCAAGGTCTGGAACACACTGCGCATCGAGCTCAAACTTGAGGAGCAAAAGCGGCTCCTGCTTGAAGCACGGCTCGACGCTCTGCGCCGTCAGATCAATCCTCACTTCCTCTTCAACACGCTCAATTCCATTGCCTCTCTCGTTCGCGTCGAGCCAGAGCTAGCCCGCAAAATGACTGTCAAGCTCGCCAATATTCTGCGCGCGCTCCTGCGCGATCACGACACTTTCGTCAGCCTTCGCGATGAGCTTTCTTTCACCGACGACTACCTGGATATTGAGGTCATCCGATTTGGCACGGAAAAATTACGCGTCATAAAAGAGATCGACCCTGTCACGCTCGAAGTTCAGGTACCGAGCATTCTCCTGCAGCCGCTGATTGAAAATTGCATCAAGCACGGTCTGGAATCGCGCATCAATGGCGGGCAAATCACTCTGCGCAGCCGCTTGCAGAGCGATCGCGCCATCATCGAGGTTGAAGATGACGGAGTCGGCATCGGCGGCCGTCCACAGAACGAACTGCGGCCAGCCAGCAATGGAATTGGAATGAAGAATGTGCGCGAACGGCTTGAAGTACTCTATGGAGGCAACGCGCGCTTCACCGTTGTCAGCAGCCCCGGGCGCGGGACACTCGTTTCGATCGAGATTCCAGTCGCCGCATCGAACTAACGAGCCTCTTGCAAAATTACCAAGCTAAACAGGATTC
The DNA here is from genome assembly GCA_027364815.1 of Acidobacteriaceae bacterium. Lineage (GTDB taxonomy): Bacteria > Acidobacteriota > Terriglobia > Terriglobales > Acidobacteriaceae > CAIMNN01. The sequence continues at coordinate 7,710 of DAHXOQ010000026.1, forward strand.
AGCCCTGGCTACGCTCAGGTACTATCCTGGGCTATTTTCGATGGCCCCTCCGGGGCCAAATGACCGCACTCGCAATAGAGTTTTGCAAGAGGCTCAAAATTTCAAAATTAATTATTTGCAAGGATCGATTCGTAAAACTCCACATATTTCTTCACAATATCGTTCGCGCAGAATTTCTTTTTTGCAATTCGTCTCGCAGCAAGTCGCATTTCTTCAAACCGCGCACGATCTCGCAGCAGTTCAAGGGCGCCAGCGGCCATCTCGTCCACTTCGCCAACTTCGTAGAGCAGCCCAGTAACGCCGTGATCAATCAGCTCCGGCACACCACCAACATTCGTCGCAACTGCCGGCACAGAGCAGGCCATCGCTTCAAGCGCAGCCAGCCCAAAGGACTCCTGCTCACTCGGCATCAGCATCAGATCAGCCAACGGCAGCAGCTTGTGAACCTGGTCCTGCTTACCGATGAATTGCACCCGCGTATTCAATCCCAAATCATGTGCCAGCCACTCCGCCGCCGAGCGATCAGGCCCATCGCCAATCAGCACCAGCCGCGCCGGCACAGCGCGCGCAATCTGCGCAAAGACCTTCACTACATCCGTCACTCTTTTCACCGGGCGAAAGTTGGAGAGATGCATCATCACCAGCTCATCCGGCGCAGCAAAACGCAGCCTTGCTTGAGACCGTTCTTCCTCCGGCATAGGCTGGTACACATCGCAATTCACAAAATTAGGAATCACTTCAATCGGCCGCGTGACGTTGAAATCCACAAGCGTGCGCTCACGTAGATAGGACGAGATGCTGGTCACACCATCGCTCTCCTGAATTCCAAAGCGCGTAATCGGGAGATAGCCGCGATCGAGCCCAACCAGTGTAATATCCGTTCCATGCAGCGTTGTCACAAAGGGCAGCTTGCGTCCACGCGCCTCGAGCATCTGACGCGCCAGCAACGCACTGACCGCGTGCGGAATCGCGTAGTGCACGTGCAAAAGATCGAGATTGCAAAACTCCGCGACCTCGGCCATGCGTGAGGCCAGCGCCAGATCATAGGGCGGGAACTCAAACAGCGGGTAACTGGAAACCGGGACCTCGTGATAGAAAATCCCCTCACTGCGTCCCGTCAAACGAAAGGGCTGCGAGTAAGAGATGAAGTGTACCTCGTGGCCGAGCGCAGCCAGTTCAATGCCCAGCTCCGTCGCCACAACTCCTGATCCGCCATAAGTGGGGTAACAAGTGATGCCAATGCGCATGAGATTCTTCCGGTCTTTTAATGTTTGTTTGATGTCTGATTGATAGTACGGGATTCAATCGATAAAAGACTCTGCAAATACTGAATAAATTACGTGAATATTTGCAGGAAAATGGAAATTATTCTGGACCTGTTCACGCTTGCGCGGTCAAAAATCACAACAGCCCGAAGTGAATCAGCCGGAACTGCGGAAATTCTTTGAGCGTCAGCAGCGCCACCCGCTCTACCTCGCGTGAAGTTAACAATCGCGTCTGCGCCTGGGCCAAATCCCCGTCAAAGTAGCCAGGATGTGTCACCAACTCCCATGTTGAATCAGCGGGCGCATTCTTTTCGAGTGCATCCATAAGAGTTCGCACGGTCACTGCATCAAGTGTTCCCGTCGCCAACACACCTAACGCGCCATCAGTTGTTTTGAGTCCTGCTGCTTTCACACGCTTCAGGAATCCCGGCAACAATCTCCGCATCAACGCCACTTGAATACGCCGTACAAAGGGCGCACCCTGAGTTGATGCCGCACTCCATGCCGGCTCAAATGGATTTCGAATCGCAACCACGCCCTGAGCTTTGGCCGCGCGCAACAATGGCTCCAGCACACCACGAAACATATGCGTATGCTTGTGCGTATCCACGTGCGTCAGCTTCAAACCGCGCATCCTGAGCAGTTCCATCTGCGCCGCTGCTTCAGCTTCAATCTCACTCGACTTTATCCGTCCGCTAACTAACCGCCCTAAAAATTTACCAAGCGTCGGCGTAAATCTTCCCGTTTTCTGATCCACGAGAGTCGGCAACTTTTCCGTGCGCAGCACTGGCTCGCCGTCCACCAGTACCACGTGGCAACCCACACCCAGAGATGGCGTTCGCAATGCAACAGCACATGCATTATCGGTCGCTAGGGCGCGGGCCATCAGCGTCGCGCTGGTCAGCAACCCTGTTTGATTGAGCTCCTCAATCGCGCGATTCACACCGCCCGTCAGCCCAAAATCATCGGCATTTGTAATCAATCGAACCATCCATCAAAGTTTATCAACTGCAACCACTGGGTCTATCAATTGCAACCACTGGATCTATCAATTCATCGCGAGAGAAAACACATTGGATGTTATGATGGATAGAGAACGTGGGCGGTTAGCTCAGTTGGTTAGAGCGCCTGCCTTACAAGCAGGATGTCGGGGGTTCGAGTCCCTCACTGCCCACCAAGACCCAATAAGACTTAAATATATATCCGACTCTCACTCGAGTCAGATTGTATGCTTTTGTACACCCTAAAATCGAGCAGATTTTCTAGCAGGTTTGCAGGCACTAGGTTCAGTAATTGTTCATTGAACTTCAACGACTCAGTTCATATAGCAAAAGCAATCTAGTACTGTTCTACAATTTCATTTTTTGCCTGCAAGATTTTTTGTACCAGCGAGCTTGTAGTGTAGCGCAACGTGTGATTGATATTCCCCGTCGCAGTAGTCGGGGGTGAGGGAAAGTGGTAAGCGTTCTTTGCTTTCCACTTTTCCATACAGTTTAGATGTTTCGCTCAGCCATGTTGCCGGCGCGGGCGATCTGTAACCCTGCAACGAGTGAGGCCTGACTGCTTTGTAGTGGACGCGCCAGCGTGCAGCAAGCGCACGCAGTTCCTTCATCGAGTAGAAAATCTCCCCAGGTTACATTCTCGTCATTTTCTGAAAATCGTTCAACTTTTGATGCAGGAATTACGTCAGACTAATCAAATCGCAATTTCGTCCACTCATTCATAACCCCACAGACTTGTTCTTCACAGGAAATCGCCATGGCAATCGTACAGACGCATGTTCAAAAATCTAAACAGCAGCCCAAATTCCACAAAAGTTTTTCAATTCTGCTTGTATTGACACTAATTTGCTTCACCGCAACGAGCTTTCATGCGCAGGAGCATTATCGTCTGGATCCGGCAACCAGCGAAGTACATTTCACCTTGGGCGAATCTGGCCACGATGTTGTTGGAGTCTTTCATCTGAGCGGCGGAGATTTCAATTTCAACCGCGCCACGGGCGCCATGAGCGGAAAGATTGCCGCAGATGCCAGCAGTGGCAACAGCGAGAATAAATCACGCGACAAGAAAATGACCACAGATCAACTGAAGGCCAACATATTTCCGGAGATTGCATTCACGCCGATAAAATATACAGGCAACATTCAGGCTACGGGCGACACGAAGATTCAGGTTGTAGGCAACTTCACACTGCTCGGCCAGAGCCATCCTCTTTCGCTTCCAATGATCGTTCATTTCGAAGGTGATCACCTCACAGCAACAGGCAGCTTCACCATTCCCTATGTGAGTTGGGGCGTCAAGGACCCGAGCATCATGTTCCTCAAGGTCGCAAAAGAAGTGAAGATCGACCTGAAGCTGAACGGAAGTCGCGTGCAGTAATGAGATGCTGAAATGGGAATCACCCAGACAAAAGAGACGTGGTCGATTCAAAACCCGCCCACGAGTACTAATATTATGAGTATGCGTTTGCTAGTCATTGAAGACGACGTTGCCAACCAGAAGTTCCTTGACCAATCCCTGACTCAAAACGGCTTTGAAGTCGAGATTGCCCCCACAGCCCAAGCCGCTGAGCTAGTCGCCGAGACTGGCGATTTTGCTGCCATCATTCTCGATCTCGGACTTCCCGATGAAGATGGCCTCTCGCTCATCACACGTCTTAAGCAGAAAGGTCTGCGTGCGCCGGTGCTCATTCTCTCTGCGCGCCGCACCCTCGACGAACGTGTACGCGGTCTGGAGTTGGGTGGTGATGATTACCTCACGAAGCCCTACGCTTTACCGGAACTTCTGGCACGCTTAAGAAATCTATTGCGTAGAAACACACCGCCTGCCGAAGGCCCTACTACTTTGCAGGTGCTGGACCTCAAGCTGGATTTGTTGAGACGTGAGGCATCACGTGCCGGAGAAGTTTTCCAACTCACGACGCAGGAATTTGCGCTGCTTGAATACTTCTGCCGCAATGCAGGGCGTATTGTCACCCGCTCCATGATCCTCGACCAGGTTTGGGGAATGAGAATAGAGCCGGAGACAAATGTTGTGGACGTGCAAATCTATCGACTGCGCGGAAAGATTGAAATCCGCAATACACCACCACTGATTCGCACAATTCGTGGGGTCGGCTATGTACTCCGGGACAAATAAAAAATTCACACGCACCGCTGCCTGGCGCATCTCCGCGTGGGGTACGCTTGCTTTTGCAGTCGGTGCTCTAATCGTTTTTTTATTTCTCAATAAATTTGTCTCGCGTGAGATTCAAAATCGCAGTGACTCGTGGCTCTCCGGCGAAGTCGAAGTCCTGGGCGAAGTAGCCGAACACACACCCAAGGGCGCTCTCTACGATCGCATAGTCGACGAGGTTGCCGAGCTGGCAACCAATGAAGTACCTAACGATCACAAAGCAGGTTCAGACCCAAACGAAGCCGTATTTTTTCTCGAAGCCGCACCAGACCGATCACTCAAGTTGTGGGTTGGAAAAGGTGATAGCGCTCCTTTCCACGCGGCCATTGTCGCCAGTTCAATCATCCCAGGCAAATTGGCTGACCTGGATGTAGCTGGGTACAAAATTCCATATCGTGTTGCCTGCATCCAGATCGATGATGGCAGCCACGTTTATCTCGGCCTCTCTGAACGAAATGACAGACGCGTTCTGCGCCGCATGAGACTTTTTCTTATAGCCATCTGTTTGAGTATTGTGCTGCTCGGATTTCTGTTGGTTTTCAACAGCTCGCGGCGCATGCTAATGCGGGTGCAGAAGATCACTGAAACCGCAGCGCATATTGGACAGGAGAATCTGAATTCGCGAGTCATTGTTGGAGCAAACCGCGACGAGATTGCGCATCTGGCCAGCACCTTGAATCATATGCTGGACAGAATAGAAAGTGCTGTCCGTCAACTTCACACCATCACTGACTCGCTTGCCCACGACCTACGCAGCCCTCTGATGGCTATTCGCGGCAAGTTGGAGTTGGCTTTGCTCGCAGAAAGTGAAGATGCACGGCTCGAACCCATGGCCGCAGCGCTCGAAGAGATAGACAAACTTTCAAACTTTCTCACCCAATCACTAGATGTCGCCGAAGCCAATGCCGAGGCACTGCGTCTGCGTCGAGAAACAATTGACCTGAACGAGCTAGTGCTATCCATGGTGAATCTCTATGAACCGAGCTTGGTAGAACATGGAATTCATCTTCAAATGAACTCTACCAGCCCCATCATCATCTATGCCGATCAGGCGCTCATGCATAGAATGTTTGCCAATCTGCTGGACAACTCCATCAAGCACCTTCCTCGCAACTCTACCGTTCACATTGACCTGCAAATTGAAAATGAATTGTGCATTCTTCGTATGTATGATGACGGTCCGGGCTTTCCTATACAAATCATAGACCGGATCTTTGAAAAAAGTGTCAAGGGAGAAACCTCTACCGGTAGCGGACTGGGCCTGGCATTCGTTGAGGCGGTTGTACGTGCGCATGGCGGATTCATAAAGGCAAATAATTTGAAAGGTGGCGCTTGTCTCACTATTGAAATTCCTATTCAGTCACGCATTGCTTGACTCTCAAACAAATTGATCTGTACAGAAAATAAAGACAGGTGGAGAGGGAAAAATCCGCTCCACCTGTCTTTGAATCCGTGATCGATGCTTTTCGATTACCAGTTATCAGCCTTTTTCTGCTGTTGCTTCGACCAGAGATAATCTACAATTCGGTTGATGTCCTCGCGACTCAGCAGATTCTTCCACGAGGGCATGTAGAGTGGTGGTGTTGGCCCCTTTGGATTATCCAGCGGGGGCATGCGCCCTTCCTTAATCACAGCAACGACTTCATCCTTTGTGTAATCGTCGGAGAGATGCAGAAGTGATGGAACTTCCCCGCCCTGTGCATTTGGATTCGGAACACCGCCCTGCAATTCGGTTCCGTGGCAACCCACGCATCCAAATCGCGCGAAGTCCTGCTTACCGGCTTCGATTGCAATCTCTTCAGGCTTGAGCGTACGTGATTGGTTTGCGAGCAACAGGTGAGCATCCTCAGGAGTGGCCACTGCCATGTACGCCAGCAGCGCTTTGCGTGAGTTCGGATCGAGATCGTAGGCCGGCATCGCGCTACCCGGGTATACAAGCTCCGGATTCACCAACTGCTCATCGAGCCATTCAGGCGAGTGCCGCTTCACTACTCCAAGTAGATCAGGACCGGTTTTTGAGCCTTCTCCACCAATGGCATGACAGGAGATGCAATTCTTTTCAGCGAAGAGTTGACGACCATACTCAGGGCCTGGAATCGAACGCTCGCTCGAATAATAGGATCCCATGTCCTCACTGGTGAGCGAGAGCATGTAGTAGGTGAGCGCCTTTGCCTGCTCCTTGGTGAAGTGGAAGTTGGGCATAGCCGAACCAGCAGAGACCGCATTCGGCGTCAGGAAATGCTGTGCCAGCCACTCAGGAGAGCGATGTTGCGCGCCCTCTTCCGTCAGATCCGGGCCAATGCTACCGCCCACACCATTGAGCTTGTGGCAGCCACGGCAGCCTTGCGTATTAAAGAGGCGCTTGCCCTCAGTGAGTTCAGGAACTCCGGGAACATCTCCCTCCTTGTGGCACCGGCCGCAGGAGGCACGAATGTACTCCTTTGGGAGAAGCGGAGTCTGCCAAAACTGCACGTTGCCGTGCGCGTTGTCTTTATCCGTTGCCAGACCCTGTCCACCATGACAAATGGTGCAGCCAAATTTGGAAGGAACGTGAGGCCCAAGGCCTGCGTGGTACGTGAAAGGCTCAGGCGCATCTTTCATTGTAGGATCTTCCACGCCGAGGTGACAGGTGGTGCAGCGGTCCACGCGTTGAAGGCCTGTCAGCATAACCTGGTGAACCTCAGGCCGCGTCGCGATGACCGTTGCCTTGGCCACCGCGTTGGGCTCACCCTGCGCCTCAAGCGCGTGGTAGTTCTTCTGGTAATCCTTCCACTTCGGTGTATCCGCCTGCCATCCTGCGGCGATGATCAAGGCGAGGGCCAGAAAACTCAGTGCAAAGAAGATTTGTTGTAGTCTGCGTTCCATTACTCAACACCTCCCGTGACATGAACCCACGGTGGAACCAGCGCCCAGCCGGGTCCGCGGAAGAATGTGCCAATCACGATCAGAATCAGATTTGCAACAACAAAGATGGTGAATATCCACAGCGCCCACTTTCGATCACGCAGATGACGGCTAGGATTTCTGTCAATATACGGAATCAGCAGCAAAGCAACAACCATCAAACCAGGAATCACAACACCACCGAGCAACGCCGAGTGGCTTACCAACTCCTGCAGTCCGAGGAAGTACCACGGGGCTTTGGCCGGATTCGGTGTCTTTGCTGGATTGGCCAGTTCTTCCAGCGGCGCATTGAAGAAGAGCGAGATCGTCATGATGGTTGTTACTGTCGCCATCAACGTCACAGCCTCGCGTACAAAAGCATATGGATAAGAGAAAACCTCTTCATCCGCTTCTTCCGGTGCAATCGTCTCGAAGATCGGCTTTCCAGTTACTACTTCCATCAATCCGTATGTTTTGGTTGTAGAAGCAGGAACAGTCTGCAAGGCAGCAACTTCAGCCGGAGCGCCAATCGTCACCAGTTGAGGTGGCGTCTTCTTTTTCAGCTTCCACAAGGGCCGTGAGAGACCACCGTCCTTGCGTACGCGCCAGAAGTGCACTATTGTGAAGAGGATCAAAACCGCGGGCAACAACGCAACGTGCAACACATAGAAGCGCAACAATGCCGCCTCACCCACAGTATGACCACCAAGCAGCAATTCACGCAGTTGACCACCCACGATGGGTGCATAACTGCCGATGTTGGTGCCCACTGTAATTGCCCAGTACGCCAGCTGGTCCCACGGCATCAGGTAGCCCGTGAAGGACATTCCCAGTGTCAGCAGCAAGAGAAAGACACCGATGACCCAGTTGAACTGACGTGGCTTTTTATAGGAGCCGGTATAGAAGACACGGCACATATGCAGGAAGACGCAGATCACCATTCCATGAGCGGCCCAGCGATGCATATTGCGCAGGAAAGGCCCCATGAAGACGACGAACTGCAAATCCTTCATGTCCTGATAAGCATGAGGTGGATAGGGCCGATAGTAAGCCATCAACGCGATGCCGGTCGTCACCAGAATGATGAAGAGAAAAAATGTGATGAAGCCCAGGTAGAAGGAGTGAGTGAACTTCATGTTTTCCTTCTTCACCTTGGCCGGATGAATGTGCAGCCACACATTCATGAAGACCAGTTCGGACTTGCCCTTGTCTGTCGACAACGGATCGCGCCGCACAATCGATTTCCAGATTTCTTGAAAAATGTTCATCGTTACACCATCAATCTGTAGGTGGGTGGAACAATCTTGTCTTTGTCGACACGCAACTGTCCGTCGCGCGTTTGAGTCACTTCATACCAATCCAGCGCACGTGGCGCCGGGCCGTGTATCACGGCTCCATCAGCGCCAAAAACGCTGCCATGGCACGGGCAGTGAAAGCGATCATCGCTTGAGAAGTGCGCCACCGTGCAGCCAAGATGCGTGCAGACGGCGCTTGCCACTGCGAATCCTTTTACGCGGTCGCGGAAGACATAAATCTTCTCTTCAACCAGAAATGTCGGCTGACCGAAAGGAAAATCTCCCGGGTTGCCAATCTTGAATGCCTGGGGTGGCTCATAAAAAACAGTCGGTGTAAGAAACTTAAGTACCGCGCCCAGGCTAACGACGACCCCTGAACAGAGCGCGGCAACACCCACCGCTCCCCAGCTGAGAAATGATCTGCGATTCATTTGTACGGCTCCCTTATTCAAAGACTTCCCTCTCCTGTTTTTCGAGTGACTCCATAGTGATAGCATTGGTCGGGCATCTGTCAGCACAGAGTCCGCAACGAATGCACTTGTCCTCGTTCTTGATAATCGCGCCAGCCTGTCCAACTTCAAGCTCCGACGCACTTACGCCGTAACGCTTCTGAATTAGAGCGTCGAAGTTGGGATCTCCGCTGACCTCAGCAAGATCGACCAGTCGCAGACAACTCTCCGGGCATATATCCACGCAACCATTGCAGAGTATGCATTTTGATCCGTCAAAGATCGTGTTGACCTGGCACTTGAGACAACGCAATCCTTCAGCGCGTCCCTGCTCTTCATCAAAGCCCAGTTCCACTTCTGCAATACCGATGCGACGGTTCTCAGCAAGCACGGGCATTTTCTGACGCGGAGTAGTGAGGTAACCCTCAGGCATTTTCCAGTTGTCGAAGATCCGAAAGCGGCTCTTCACTGTCTTGGCCGTTGTTCCGTGGAGGAAAAGATGGATTGAGCGCGCAGACTTATGGCCATTGGCAACCGCCTCAACAAGAATGCGAGGCCCAAAGGCAACATCACCGCCGGCAAAAACTCCCGGCAATGAGGTCATCAGGTTCTCGTCAATCTTCAGAATTCCGCGGGGAGTCACCTCAACACCATCTTCACTATTCAAAAATGAGAGCTCCGCTTGTTGCCCGATGGCAAGAATCACGCCGTCGCAGGGGATGATTTTTTCCTCATCGCGGAAAGCCGGATTGAATCGCTTGTTTTCATCAAAAACTGAAAGGCAACGCCGCACCTTGAGGCCCGTAACAAGGCCGTTTTCGCCGATGATCTCCTTCGGCCCCCAGCCATTGTCCACGAAGATGCCCTCATGCTCGGCCTCTTCCACTTCGCCCTTCCATGCCGGCATCTGCTCACGCGATTCGAGGCTGACCATGTGCACTTCTTCTGCACCGGAACGCATGGCGAGACGCGCGGAGTCGAGAGCTGCTTGCAAGCTCTTGTCCACATCTAAGGAGGTTTGCTCGTTGGTGGTTTCCTGCATCAAACGAACTGCAGCACGCGCCACATCGATGGCGACGTTTCCGCCGCCGACGACGGCAACCCGCTTGCCGAGGTTGACCTCCATGCCAAGATTTACATTGATCAGAAA
>DAHXOQ010000270.1 GCA_027364815.1 Acidobacteriaceae bacterium
CATCCTGAGTTCCGTTTGCCCCGCTTCTCGCGTTTGAGAAGTGGGATTCTGTGCACTCCGTTCTTCAGGCGCATCTCTCGTGCAACCTGTCGCATCGCAGTTTACGGAACCGTAATAACCACCTTACCCACCTGCTGATTTGATTCCAGATATTGATAAGCTTGCACGGTTTCTGCAAACGGGAACGTCTTCGCGATCTTCGGCACAAAACGTCCATCCGAAAGACGATCGTAAATATACTTCTTCGCAACTTTCAGCGACTCCGCATGCCCCGTGATTTCCATCAGCACATAGCCGCGAAATGTGAGCAATTTGCTCAGCGCGGCAAAGAGTGGAAATGGTGTAGCTGCTCCCGAAAGCGCCCCGTAGACAAAAATGATTCCCCCTGGTGCCGCGCCTTCAGCCAGCTTTTCAAGATACGGCCCGGCCACCGGATCAAAGGTGAGTCGAACACCTTTGCCACCCGTGATTTCCTTCACACGTGCGGCATAATCTTCACTTTCGGTCGCAATCACATGATTTGCGCCCAGCGCCAGCAGTTCATCCCTTTTGCGCGTCGTGCGGGTCAGTGCAATGGCTTGTGCGCCCTTATCGCGCACAATCTGAATCGCCGCCAGGCCAACGCTCGATGAAGCCGCGGTAATGGTGACAAAATCATCCGGCTTCAACCCGCCAAAGTGTACCAGCGCGCCATAAGCAGTCAGATACTGCATCCAAATGGAAGTGCCCTGTGCGGGCGTGAAGCTGGGAGGATACTCGGCGATTGCCCCTACCGGCACAACAGCCTCTTCTCCCAGTGTGCCGTTGAGGTTCATGGAGAAGGCCGGAATCGTTGATACCTTCTTGCCCACCCACGCTCCATCCACGCCCTCACCCACTGCCTCAACAACGCCGGCAACTTCATAGCCGATCCGCGCTGGAAGCTGTGGCGTTTCAAGATATTGCCCACGGTAAAACATGGCTTCGGCGCGGTTAAGTCCAGCCGCCTGAACCTGCAGTCTAACCTCGCCCTTCGCTGGTTTTTGTTGCGGCATCTCGTCAAATTGCAGATTCTCAGGTCCACCAAGTTGATGGAGTCGAATAATTTTAGGCATAGCGCCTCCTGCCAAGCTTGGATGCTCTCACCCGCACGAAGATTCAACGGAGAAGTTGTAATTGAATGAATATTAACTGCCGGGTGCCCATTTTTGCCTTACCATCCTGCAGAGGTGGATCGACAATAGCCCAGGGTAAGCGAAGCGCCACCCTGGGAGAGCATCACCAAAAAACCCTACACCACGGAGGGGTGGAACGAGCCTTCCCAATAATTTGCGTAATAGGTAACCAACATCTGACTTACCACATAATTTCTGGGTGCACCACTTCACGATTCTGAGATACAGTTATCATTTGGATGTCGGAAAATTACTTGACAGGTGCCTCATGAAAAAAATTTTGATTTTATTATTTTATCTTGCTTTTCCGTCCATATTGCTTATAGCTCAGAATGGATCGAATAGTGATCCCGAGCGATGCAGGAAAGCGATAGATTCACGTTCTACTGATGATTTGGCTGCATGCACACGTGCCATAGAATCTGGAGACCTAACAAAAGATAATTTGGCTAAAATATACGTCAATAGTGGAATTTCATGGAATAAAAAAGGCGATTATGACAAGGCCATTGCTGACTTTGATGAAGCCCTGCACCTCAAGCCAAAAGATGTTGCTGCATTCAATGGTAGAGCTTACTCATGGTCATTCAAAGGAAAACAAGATAAGGCTATTGCTGATCTAAATGAAGCTCTGCATATCGATCCAAATTATGTAGAGGCATATAACAGTCGCGGTAATGTATGGCTTGCCAAATTCGATTTCGATAAAGCAATTACTGATTTCAATGAGGCGCTGCGAATCAACCCCGATTCATATATGGCGTACTATAACCGCGGGAGAGCGTGGAATGATAAAGGTGAAATAGACAACGCCATTGTTGACTTCAGTAAAGCGATCAAAATCAATTCAAGCAACGCCAACGCATACAACAATCGCGCTATTGCATGGGAATCAATAAATGAATTTGACAAGGCAATCGCTGACTTCACCGATGCACTACGTCTTGATCCAAGTAACGCCAATTTTTACTACAATCGCGGCAGATTACGGGAGATGCATGGACTATACGACCAAGCCATCGCTGATTTGAATGAGGCCATCCGACTCAACCCTAATCTTGTTAATGCATACAACTTTCGTGGAAATGCCTGGGAATTCAAAAATGAATACGAAAAAGCAATAGCTGATTACAGTGAGACCTTGCGCCTCAATCCCAATTATGAAGCGGCTTATAACAGTCGCGGCCGTGTATGGGCACTAAAAGGCGAATATGACAAAGCCATAACTGATTTTAACGAGGAGTTGCGAATCAATCCAAATTCGTCAGCCGCTTACAATAATCGTGGGATCGCATTGTTGCATATGCATGATTATGACAAGGCGATCGCTAATTACACGGAAGCGATTCGTCTGAATCTGAACACAGCGGTATCATACTTTAATCGCGGCGATCTACTAAATACCAAGGGCAAGTATGATCAGGCGATCTCTGATTTCAACGAAGCGCTCCGCGTCAACCCCAAAAACATCGCCGCGTATGTCAGCCGTGGTTTTGCATGGTATTCAAAAGGTGAATATGACAAAGCGATTGCCGACTTCAGCGAGGCATTACGTCAGCAGCCTGAGAATTTTAATGCACTGCGGTTGCGTGGAGTGACTTGGACTGCAGAAGGGGAATATGAAAAGGCGATAGCTGACTTTAGCGATGCGATCAAGATGGATCCAAAGAATAGCTATACACCGCTGATGTCGGCTGTTGCGCACTTGCACAAGGGAGAAAAGGAAATAACTAATCAATTAAGTAACGAATCTAATCTCTTGAAGAACAACTGGCCAATGCCAATAATCCAGTTTTATCAGGAGCAAATGAATGAAACGTAATTGATTGCTGCCGCAAAGGACAAAGACTTTCAAAAAGAGAAGGAGCAACTTTGTGAGATGCATTATTATCTTGGCGAGTGGCGTGTTTTGCATGATCAGCAAGAAAATGGAGAACATGATCTGAATGAAGCGAAGGCCGGCTGCCCAAAAAACTTTGTTGAATATGGTGCTGCCAAAGCCGAGTTGAAACGCATCAAATCTGCAAGCCCACCGATGCAGAAAAAGTAACCGGTAGTGCCATCCTTCGCTTCCTTTCGAGGAAGAAATTGCGAATGGTGGGATTCCATGCGCTTCATCATTCGTTTGGTATCTAGGGGAGTCATCCTGGTACCCATGCCCATTTGAATATGAACGGCTTTAATCCCTGAGATTCTTTAAATATTTTTACTCACGCAAAATGCTCCCACCCCTTCGCCTCAAGCACACCGCGCTTCTTTCCATCAATCAACTTGATCCCTTTACGTTTAACAATCCTTCCAATCTCCGTCACCGCCACACCCTTGATCTCCGCAGGAATCTTGCACTTCGCCGGCGCCGTAAACAGCAACTCATAATCATCGCCACCATGCAGAGCCTCATCTAGCGTTACGCCCGGCGCGCGTGGAAGTTTTCCAGCGTCAATCTCCGCTCCAACCTTCGACTCCGCGCACAACCGCGCCAGGTCCGTCGAAAGTCCATCGCTCAAATCCATCGCCGCACTCGCCTGTCCACGCAAATCCAATCCCTGCGCAATCCGTGGCTGCGGATAGAGATGCCGATGCAGCGCATAATTGCGCTCGCTCTCGCTCAATTCGCGGCCAACATTCTCTTCCAACACACGCAATCCCAACAGCGCACCACCTAACGCGCCGGTAACAAAAATTCGATCTCCCACCTGAGCACCCGCGCGCAGCATCGCTTTTCCGCGCGGCACTGAGCCTGTCAGAATCACGTCCACCACAACAATCGGGCT
>DAHXOQ010000271.1 GCA_027364815.1 Acidobacteriaceae bacterium
CCCCTTCGCTACGCTCGGGGTCCACCCGGGGCTATTTTCTTGCCTCCCTCCGGGAGGCAGTGGGTGGGGGTACGAGTTCGATTCCAAAGGTGGAATCAGAACAGAAGTGAAGAGTGTGCAGGGGCTGAAGCCCGCGGTTTTATTGGCTTTTTTGCGGCCCGGCTGAAGCCGTGCCCTGTTACAAAGCATTGAGGTGAAGTGCATGGATGGAGTGACCCCAAAAAGTGAGACAGTCACATAGGACACACTTTGCAGGGAACAGGGGCCTGAAGGCCCCTTCTCCCTCCGGGACGATGGAAGATTTTGGTTAGTTGAGAATGGAGGAAAGTATTGGTTTCCCACCCTTTCCGCAGAAAAAAGCGGAAAGGATGGGGCACGGAAGATTTTAGTTAGATGAAAAATGAGCAGTAATTTTCTATTAGAACGAGAAGGTGGTTTGGAAGAAGATACGGCGAGAGGCGGGACCTTGCGAGAACATTTGTCCGGCGAGGTTGTTGGAACGATTGAAGAAATTGGAACTCAAGACGCCACCGGGTGTGCCGTAGTTGACGTTGTTGAAGAGGTTGAGCGCCTGGACACGGAAGGTGAGGTTGTACCTGTGGTTGGTCAGATTAGCAGGAGGACCGCCGGGACCGCCGGGACCGTGTCCGCCACCGCGGGGACCGCCGCCGATGCCGCCCATTCCGGGGCCAGGGCCGCCGGGGCCGTTTTGATTGGCGTTGGTTACATTGGATAGCTTTGGGCCGAGTCCGAATGTTCTGCTGGCACTCAAGTTGAAGGCAACTGCAGCTGGACCTTGACCGAGGTTGACGGGAATGGGAATGTAGCCATCAGTGGGGTTGGGATTGAAGCAGCCGTAGACGGTTGAAATGTCAGGAGCCGTGCAGGAGCCTGAATTGGATGCATAGGCTGGACGCGAGTTGAAGAATCCGTTGCCGTTGAAGTCGTTGGGGAGGACGATGTTGAAGGGTTTGCCTGACATAGCAACGAGGAATGGATTGAAGCTGATGCCAAAGGGGCCGGTGTAGTTTGCCATCATGAAGACCATGTTGCGCGAGGCGAAGGCTGCGCGGCCGTAATCCTGGGAGAGATTGTAAGCGTTTGAAGCGGTGCCACCGGCGCTGTCGGTATTGACGAACTGGAGATTGTAGAAACCGCGCACGGTGAGATTTTTAGAAAATCTGACGTTGGCGCTGACCATGACCTGATTCTGCTTGAAAACGGCTTCGGGGTAATATTCGTTGACGTAACCGAGCGCAGGGTCGGGAGTGGCGCCGCCGGGCTGGAGTGGCTGGTTGGAGTTGCGCGTGACCATTTGATGAACGCCGAAGGAGTGCAGGTAGGTGAAGGTAAGCGTGGAGGCCTTGTTGACCTGGCGCTCGATGCTGGTGCCGAATTGCTCCATGTACGGCGAGTGGAAAGTGGGGGAGATCTGCACGGTGGTTTGTGAACTGCTGGAGGTTGCGCCGCAACCCTGTGCGAGAGCCGCGCTCAAGCTGGTCTGATCGAAGCAGGTTGGATTGACGATCTGGTACTGCTTCACGCTGGTTGTGGGGTTCCCGCTGAGGCGATTGGCCTGCAGGATGCTGCCCATCGAGAAGCGGTCGTAGAAGAAGCCGAATCCGGCGCGGAGTACGGTTTTGGTTTGGTTGTTTTTGTGTCCATCGAGGGCGTAAGCCAAAGCCATGCGCGGGGCCCAGTCGCTGTGGTCTGCGATTTGATTCTGGCTTTCCCAGCGCAAGCCGCCGGAGAGTGTGAGGAATTTGTTGAACTTCCAATCGTCCTGAAAGAAGAGTGCGGCATCGAAGACATTGGCATTGAAAGCGGTGGGGCCCTGTGAATAGGTCAGTCGCGTGAGGGAGAGATCTTGAGATTTAGGCAACTGCAGGAAAGTGAAGGTGCCGTTGAAGTTCGAATCGGAGCTGTTAGATTCGCGATTTTCGCGCAGGCGTGTGCCGAATTTGATGGCATGTCTTCCCGCACTCATGGTGGTGATGTTCTGGAACTCGAAGTGATCCTGCGTGTCTTTTGAGGACTGTGCGCTTGCACCACCACCGGTGAAGTTGCCCATGATTTGCTGGGTGGGCGTGACGTCGACCGGTGTTGTGCTGTTGGAATCGTGCATGTACTGGAAGCGCATTTCATTAACGATGCGGTCGTTGATGATTGTCGAGTTGCTGATTTGAACCTGGTGTTCGTTCGTGGTGGAGGTGAGGGATTGCGAAGGCAACTGACTGGCGCTGATGTCGCCGGATTCCGTGTCGTGGTAGAACTGGTAGCGAATGGTGAGGGTGTTTTTTGCGCCTAGCTGAAGGTCGATGCGCGGGGAGATGTTGAAGCGGTTGTGCGGGTTGGCGAGGTTGCCAGAGGTCTGAGTTGTAGAGACGGTGAAGTTTGTGAAGTCGACAGGAAAGTAGGTGTAGACCTGTACGTCGTGATTGTCGCGGTCTTCTGCGCTGATGTAGAAGGAGGCGTTCTTGCCGAGCGACCCATTCAAGGTGCCGTTGAATTGGAGCCGGTCGTAGGGTTGCACATTTGGATCGAAGGGACTGCCGGTGTTGAAGACTTTGTTGTTGTACTGAGCGAAGAAAGAGCCGTGGAGCTTGTCAGTGCCGGGCTTGGTGAGAATTTCAATGCGGCCGTATCCGATGTGATCGAATTCTGCGGAGAAGGGATTTTGGTTGATGCGAATTTCGCGGATGGCGGATTTGGGCGGGAGCTGGCCTCCGGTGAAGCCGTCAATGTAGATTTGGCCGCCATTGGGGCCGGCAGCTGGGCCGGCGAGAGCGGAAAGTTCGCTGGAGAGTTCGTCGGGGTCGTCGGAGAGTGCGTCGAGGTCAGCACCCTTGATGACGATCGCGTTGGAGTTACTGCCAGCTTCGACGTTGACGGTAGTGGATTCATCAGTGACTACGACGCTTTGCTGGTCGGCTTCGATGGCCATGGAGATGTCAACGCGTTTGGATTGTCCGGCGGCGATGGGGATGGGCTTGGATGCGAAGGGCGCGAAGCCACTGGCGGATGCAAGGACGATGTAGCTGCCCTGGATGAGGCCGTCAAACTCATAGCCGCCGGAGGAGTCAGCGCCGCCGGTGCCGCGGGTTTTGCCTTTGGAACTGGTGAGCGTGACCTTTGCGCCGGGGATCATGGCACCGGTTTGGTCAGCGACGTGGCCGCGCAGGGCGGCAGTGGGCGCGGAGGGCTGAGGGGCAGCTTGTGTTGCCGGCGTGGCTTGCGGAGTGGCAACTGGTGTTGCCGGTTGTGTAGGTGCGGTGTTCTGAGCGCTCAGCGTGGCGATGGAGGTGACCATCAAAATAAGGATGAGTCCAAAAGACTTCAGATTTTTCAAAACAATATCCCCTTGTAGTTCATGATTCTTCCTAAAAAATGAAACGCTTACTGAGCACCGGCTGATTCGGCGCCGCCTGAGCCGCCGACGCTCCAATTGGAGAGCAGGTCCTTGCTGGCTGCGGGTGCTTCAAGAAGTGGTTCAACGCCCGAGAGCAAAGTGATGGCAGTGACCTGGCTATCATCACCGGTTGCGACCATCATGACGACATCGCCCTTTTTCAAATCAGCAAAATGAATTTGAGGGGCGCGGCTGAGCATCTGCTGAGTGTCGTGAGAGCCGGAGCCGTTGGTAGTGCCGCCTTTTCCGTTGCCGGAGTTATTGCCGAAGGAGGGGCGTTGCGCACCGGATTGATTTTGCGTGCTGCCGGAGGCTGGAGTTGCGGCACCATTTGCTCCGGATTGCGGGGATGCATTTGCACCGGCTTTCAGGCGCGCGCCAAGCATTTGAGCCATCTGGTCAGGCAACTGGCGCATCTGCGCGTCGCTTGTGATGTGGACGGTGACCTGTTTCTTTGTGGCGAGATCCTTGAGCGAGAAGGTTGATGCGGCGGCGTCGATGCTGTCGATTTTTCC
>DAHXOQ010000272.1:0-255 GCA_027364815.1 Acidobacteriaceae bacterium
GAGGAGTTCATGGGAAAGAGCCAGCAAGAGAGTAACGACAGCCGTCGCCATAGGACGCCGGCCGCCGTCAGGGGTAATCGTCAGGATCACATCATGTTCTGTCAGGGCTTCAACATCCACCATGTCGTAGCCAACGCCAAGGCGGGCCAGGACACTTAATCGGAGGTTGGCGCCGTCAACAGTTTGCCGGGTAAATCGCGGGGCAAGAGAGCTGATGGCATCGTAGCCCTCGGCTTGTTTCGCAGAAACCTCGGG
>DAHXOQ010000272.1:265-3921 GCA_027364815.1 Acidobacteriaceae bacterium
GGTAGATGCTCATGGAAAAACTCCAGAGTGACGCCAGACGTTTCTTTTAGTTTCTGGAGTCCTATCTCACCCATGGCCAATTGGCCTGAAGAGTTTAAGAAATCGCGCGTCAGTCCGACTCGAAATGTTTCCATCTTCGCCTCATCGATTAGGCCGCATCAAACAAGCTGCATGCACCGGTTTTTTGCGACGCCATGCTGTTTACCAAAAGGCACACTCACATTTGGAGGAGACGCATTACGCATCGGCCCCCTTAAAAAAACCTTCGCCTCTTGTCAGGTTAAGAGCGGTCATCAGATGCTGCTTCATCGCTTCTCCTGCAGCACCGGCATCGCGGGCACAAATCGCCTCATAAATACGATAATGTTCGTTGAAGTCTCCGCTCCGGTCTTGAACAAAGTTCACGAGCTCCTTGCGAGCTTCCCACAACAAACCACTTACGATAGAAATGATTTCAAAGATCAAAGCATTGTGTGCCGCCTGCGCGATTAAGTTGTGAAACTCGTATTCGGCTTCGAGATAGCGTTCCTTCTGCTCCTCAGTGAAGGACACCCCCATGATCTCCAGTTGGCTGTTCATCGCCTCGACCTCTTGCCCCGATGATCGAATGGCTGCCTGACGCGCCAATTCAACTTCCAGCAGAATCCGAAACTCGAATATATCATCCAGGCTGATTTTCCTCATTAGCATGAGGAAGGTTAGCGGCATGGAAAGTACCTTGGACGTCGATTCACTAATGTATGTCCCATCCCCAGGCACGGCCCGAATCACTCCAAGAAGATTTAACGCCTTGTAGGCTTGTCGCAATGAGGGGCGACTCACCCCAATCATCCTGCACATCTCAGGTTCCGGAGGCAGTTTGCTTCCGGGCTTGAGAATCCTTTTTTCCAGAAGCATCCTCAAACGCCCAACAACCAGATCAGTGACGTCTATTTTCTGGACGGGTTCTAGAGCAGCACTCAGAATATCCAAATCTGTAATTTTCGCCATAGAACCAACCTTCCTCCCGTCTCCGTTCAGTTTGCTTATGTATCTTGTAAAGAATGAAGGTTATATCTTTGCATTCTTCGCACGATGATCGCAGAGCAACGCTAACCCATTCATCTTCGATTAGAACCTGAGATACAAAGACTAAGCGCACCTTCGAGCTCTTTAATGGAGGCTATCAAAAGACCTTGACAATGCAAATATAGCGTGTTATCAAGCTTACGTCAAACGTTACTTATACTGACAAAGTATCGTATAACCTAATCCAACGGGAGTTCCCCCGGCTCTGCCGGGGTGGCAGTAGAAGTTTGAGAATTCCGGGAGTATGTTTTCTCTCGAAATGCCTGTGCTACGGCAGTGAAGACAGCAGTTCGAGGCTTTTGCTTTTGTTCTTGCTTTTGCTTCGGACGGTTGCGAAAAGGCCCCTTTGAGGGGCCAGCAATCGTAAAGCCTCCGGCTCTGCCGGAGGATACTTACTGATGATAAAGCTCAAAGGTTTTTATGATGGATACTCCGCCGGATGTGACCGAATGCATTCTTCCTGGACCATGTAGCCAGGGCCAGAACCAGGAATCGATAGCCGAGGTTGCATTGCATGTCTTTGTGTCTGGTGAATGTGGTGCAAGAGGTATAAGCACCGGTACCGCAATGTTCGCTCCTTTGGCACGGTTGCCGTATCACGAGCACGAGTTCAGCGAGGCCGTCGTTGTCCTGGACGGGGAGGCTCAGTTTGCAGTCGAAGGGAGATGCTATCGGCTACGACCGTTTGATTGCATTCACGTTCCTTCCGGGGCACCACATGAGGTGATCAATGGCTCTGATTACAAAAGCTTGGTAGCGCTTTGGGCATTTGCCTCCCCAACGCCCACCCGCAATCTGGTGAATGACCGATTTTCTAGGGAAGACTGCTCATATGCTGATCCCCGCCCCGACGTTCCCGAAAATGTCGTTAGGTTTGAAAAGGCCCCCAGTTACGAGTTGGCCCCCGGAACAGAATTTTATGACTTTTTTGCGGGTCGTTTCGGAGCGATTGGCATTTGCGGAGGGTACGGCAAATTCAAGCCCGGATCTTCGCTGCCTTGCCACGTTCACGATTACGATGAATCCATCACGATCATTGAAGGGGAGGCAACGTGCGAAGTAATGGGCCGCCGCTATCGTCTCAGCGCACGCGACACGGCTTTTGTACCCCGAGGGCGGCCCCATCGGTTTCTTAATGAATCGCGCTACTCTATGGCAATGATATGGGTTTACGCCGGCAGCGAGCCGACACGAACCATAGTGGATCTGGGGTGTTGCACGAGCTCGCTCAAATGAGAGAGCACCGTGATACCAGCAAAATGGTAGCACACGACTATAAGACTCGACTTAAGCCACATTTCCTTGATCTGAACGCGCCTTGCGTGCGAGGGCAGCCAAGATGATCCATTGGGCCGAGTTGTAAGCTATTGATAATAAATAGCCAACTAAGAATGGAATTTCTCTTGACGCAGATGTCGGAAAGGTGCGTTTTTACTCGGGTTCTAAGCCACTCCTCAATATACCTGCCAACCGCGGTCTCGACGACTGTTCCGATTGTTTGTGGGGACCATGCGAGTGGATACTGAACAGCGATTTCGCCAGTCAGTTAGAGATCATTCAGAACGACACGCCTAACTCAGGTAACGACGGGGAAGAAACTATTAAGGTTTTGACTCACCATGTCATGCTAGGAGGGTACTAATGGGAAATCCAAGGCGAAATATCGAACATTTTGCCGCCGCTTTTGTGTTTGTGATAATTACCGCCGTGTTTGCTCGCGCCCAATTCACATTGAGCTCGATTACGGGCAGAGTCACGGATCCTTCCGGTTCGATAGTGCCGGGAGCCCAAGTGAAAATTCAAAATATCACTACCACGGCGACTCGCGTGGTTCAGACAAACGTGTCCGGATTGTACACATTTCCTTCGTTGCCCCCAGGATCTTACGAAATCAGTGTTTCACTGCAGGGCTTTAAGGAGGTCACAAGCGAGGTTAAATTAGGTATCATCCAAACACTCAGTCAGGATTTCAAGCTCCGCGTCGGGTCGATGTCCCAAAAAGCAAGGGTGGAGGGAGCTACGAGTGCTGTCTCATTGCAGGCAGAAAGCCATATTCGGTCTGAACGTGGTTTTACAACGACGCCAGTGACAGGGTTGGGCATGCGGGTAGATGTTAACTAAACAACGCTCGACTTGAAGTCGAGGGGTTTCCTCCACCCCCGAGCGAGACACTAACGTGGCTGTTGATCAGATTCTCGTCGATGCCGCAGTTTAACGGAAAGCACGATGAAGAGACGTGAATTCATGGAACGCGTACCGTCCTTAGGCTTTGCTTCAGCGCTGGCGTCGGGCACCCCGAAGGCAAAGCATTTTCCTTCTTTTTTGAATGGGCCTCAGATTGAGGAGGAATCAGGGCTAACGCGATCTGCTCAAATCCCTTTCACCCTCCATCCCGAAAACCCCAAATACTTCCTATTTCGAGGAAAGTCGCTCGTATTGGTTGCGGCGAGTGAACATTACGGCTCTGTCGTAAATCGTCGCTTTGATTTTGAGCGATACCTTGCCGAAGCTGGGGACAAGAAACAGACCGTAACCCGCACGTTCCTTCTCTACCGGGAATTGCAGTCCGCGCGTAATCCTTGTTCCCC
>DAHXOQ010000273.1 GCA_027364815.1 Acidobacteriaceae bacterium
GACGACTGCAATCGCCGATGTGGTTCTACCCGCTGTAACGCTTTACGAAAAGTCGGGCACAGGCACCAATGCATTTGGCGATGTGCAGACGGTGAAGAAGGCTGCGGATCGTTCGGGAGTCAAAGCCGACCACGAGATACTGGTTAGAATCGCCGGGGCGATGGGCGTGGATGTGAAATCGCTTGTCCCATTCGGCAAGAGCAGCCTGACTGCGGACCTCGGGCAATCGCGCGGCGCGCAGGCTGGCGAAGCGGATCGTCATTCGGTTTGGCTGGTGGCAAATAATCTTGAACCTAAGCTGAGCCCGTTTGATCCGATGGCAATGCTAGACGAGATTGAACGTCTAGTCGCCGGATACAAACTAGACCGATTGAATTTGTTTGCAGGAAACGACACGCAGACGGATCCCAGTTTTGTTCCTGTCTCGGCATTGACGGGTGAGCGGGCGGATTTGGTTCGTCCTGCGATAGATGGATTGTTCACAACCGCCGGCTTGAGCCAGTACAGCAAATATCTTGCCGAGTTGGCTGAGCACGAATCGCCGAAGAAGGCCGTTGCAGCAGATTGAGGATTACGAGAAAGGCTGAGAGCACGTGAGTCCGTTATTGACATTCTTTCTTTGGAGCTTGCTGAAGTGCGTGGTGGTGACGGTCGTACTGTTGATCGGCGTCGCCTACACGGTGCTGCTCGAGCGCAAGCTGGTGGGCCGCATACAAAATCGCTGGGGACCCAATCGTGTTGGGCCATTCGGTCTCTTGCAGCCGCTCGTCGATGGCGCAAAGCTCTTTCTGAAAGAAGAGCTCATCCCGGGCAACGTTTACAAGCCACTCTTTCTGATTGCGCCGATCATTGCCCTCGGTTGCGCGCTGATTTCAATTTCAGTCGTTCCCTTTGGTGGACCTTTCACCATCTGGGGCAGCCCAAATCTTTTTCAAATTTCAGACGTGAATTTCGGCCTGCTCGTTATTCTAGGCATCACTTCAATTGGAATCTACGGAATTGCGCTTGCAGGGTGGTCGTCTAATAACAAGTTCTCACTGCTTGGCGCGCTGCGTTCCTCGGCACAGATGATCAGCTACGAACTGGCGCTCGGTCTTTCGCTGGTCGGCGTGGGCATGCGCGCGGGTTCACTCAATCTGCGTGTGATTATTGAGAGCCAGACCTCTAATAAGGGCCTGCTCTCCTGGAATATTTTCGGCGGAATGCAATTCTTTGCCTTCTTTCTTTATCTGATGGCCGCGTACGCCGAAACCAATCGTTCACCATTCGATTTGCCTGAAGCGGAGAGTGAACTCGTCGCCGGGTACCACACCGAGTACAGCTCGATGAAATTCGCGATGTTCTTCATGGCCGAGTACGCCAACATGATTACCGTCGGATGCGTTGCGACGATGCTCTTCCTCGGTGGCTGGACAAGCCCGTTCGGCAATTTGGTTCCGATGCCGCACAATACGTTTTTGCTTGGTTTAGTTCAGGCATTCGGACCAATTATGTGGTTTGTGATCAAGGTTTTCAGCTTCCTCTTTCTTTATGTGTGGGTGCGCGGCACATTGCCCCGCTTCCGCTACGACCAACTGATGGGCTTTGGCTGGCGCGTTCTGCTGCCCTTGACCATCCTGAACATTGTGGGCTCAAGCCTCTGGTTTGCTTACCACTCGTAGTGCAGATGGGATCATGCTTTTAATCATCTTCATCCTCTTTGCCGGACTCTGCCTTGCAGGCGCAATTAATTTGCTGCTGCAAACGCACCCGATCAACAGCGCGCTCTCGCTGATTGTCGTCATGGTCTCGCTGGCTGTGCTCTATCTGACGCTGGGCGCCGAGTTCCTGGCTGCGGCGCAGGTCATTGTTTACGCCGGCGCGATCATGGTTCTCTTTACCTTCGTGGTGATGCTGCTCAACGCGGGCAAGGAAGAGCGCACACTGGGCAGCTTCGCCTCATGGTCAGTGGGCTTCCCTGCTGTTGCCGTGATTCTCGCTGTGATCGCTTCTGTGTTGATCAAATCGCAGGGGCTCGGCACGGTCCATCTCTCTGACAAGATCACATCCACGCAGGAGTTGAGCGCGATGCTCTTCAAAGAATTGGTGCTACCCTTTGAAGTCACATCGGTTCTGGTACTGATTGCAATTCTCGGCGCGGTCGCGCTGGCACGCCGCGGTGATGGAGAAAGGAAGGGCGGCCAATGATTCCTATCAGTTGGTATCTGCTGCTGAGCGGCGCCTTGTTTTCGCTTGGAGTGATCGGATTCCTGATTAAGCGGAATCTGATTACGGTCTTCATGTCGATTGAACTGATGCTCAATGCGGTGAATTTATCTTTTGTCGCCTTTGCCCACGAGTTGAATCCGGTGAAGGGTCAGATCTTTGTGTTTTTCGTGATGATGGTTGCAGCGGCTGAAGCAGCTGTTGGATTGGCCATCATAATTGCTGTCTTCCGCGCTCGCGCCACGCTGGCCGTCGACCAGATCGACCTGATGAAACTATGAACGGTACATTGCATCTCTGGCTGATTCCGCTATTGCCCTTCGTTGGCTTCCTGATCAACGG
Source organism: Acidobacteriaceae bacterium (assembly GCA_027364815.1). GTDB lineage: Bacteria > Acidobacteriota > Terriglobia > Terriglobales > Acidobacteriaceae > CAIMNN01. The sequence goes on from DAHXOQ010000273.1 coordinate 2,548, forward strand.
GCTCTTTGGCTCACGCTTGCCAAAGCCGCTGGTCTCCGCGATTGCGCTGCTCTTTCCACTGGGCTCGCTTGTTGTTGTAGCCAAGGCCATCGCCAATGCTACGAGCCTTCCGTACGTTGAGCATTGCCCTGTTGGCTGGATTCATGTGGGCTCATTCAATGTGGGTTTCGACTTTGCGTTCGATCAGCTGACGATGGTGATGCTCGCCGTCGTCACCGGCGTCGGCTTCCTCATCCACATCTATTCAGTCGGATACATGAAGCATGAAGAAGGTTATTGGCGCTACTTTGCTTATCTCAACCTCTTCCTCTTCTTCATGACCGTCCTGGTTCTCGCTGAGAACGCGCTGCTGATGTTTGTCGGTTGGGAAGGCGTTGGTCTGGCCTCGTATCTGCTCCTCGGCTTTTACTTCAATAAGAATTCCGCAGCCGCAGCCGGCAAAAAGGCTTTCGTCGTTAACCGCATCGGCGACTTCGGATTCCTGATTGGGATGTTCCTGCTGATAGGAACTTTCGGCACATTGAGCTTCTCATCGATCAGTTCAAATCTCGCAGCGAATCCTGGGCTTCAAGGCGGCATACTGACAGCAATCGCACTCTGCCTGGTTCTTGGCGCAACGGGCAAGAGCGCGCAGTTGCCGCTCTACATTTGGCTGCCTGATGCGATGGAGGGACCGACTCCGGTTTCCGCTCTCATCCACGCTGCAACCATGGTCACAGCAGGCGTTTATATGATCGCGCGGACACATTTTATTTTTGACCGTTCGCCCTTCGCGCTCATGGTCGTCGCCATCATCGGCGCTGCAACGGCGATCTTTGCTGCGACCATCGGCCTCGTTCAGAATGACATCAAGCGCGTGCTGGCCTACTCCACGGTCTCGCAGCTCGGCTACATGTTCCTGGGCACTGGTGTTGCTGCCTACTCGGCGGCGATCTTCCACCTGATGACTCATGCCTTCTTCAAAGCGCTGCTCTTTCTGGCTGCGGGCTCCGTGATTCACGCGATGAACGGCGAGCAGGATCTGCGCAAGATGGGCGGCCTGCGCAAAAAGTTGCCGATTACCTTCTGGGTCACAACAGTGGGCGTCTTCACCATCGCGGGCTTCCCGCTGCTGGCAGCCTTCTACTCCAAAGACGCAATTCTCTACGCGGCCTTTACTCAAGGGCCGCTCGGAGAGGTACTCTGGTTTGTTGGCCTGGTGACTGCGCTGCTGACATCCTTCTACATGTTCCGGCTCTGGTACCTCACCTTCATGGGCGAAAGCCGCAGCGAGAATGTGCACGCGCATGAGAGCCCGTGGTCGATGCTGGGGCCGCTGGTGATTCTGGCTGGGCTTTCCATCGCAGGCGGTTGGGTTGGCATGGAG
>DAHXOQ010000274.1 GCA_027364815.1 Acidobacteriaceae bacterium
GTATTAAGTCAACCGCTGGACGCGAATTTCGGGCATTTAGTAAACTTTGATCCCCCCGAATTTGTGGCGTACGCGCCGCGCCAGCGCCGCGTAACCGAGCCAAAAACCGCAGGCCAGTCCGATGGCGGCGGCGATGGCGGCGTCGATGGAGGATTGGCTGGTGACGTCGAGTGCGGTGACGAGCGTGTTGGGGAGTTCTGCGAAGCCGGTAGCGGCGTCCGGGTTGCGCATGGTTGCGACGACGTTCCAGCCTTTTTGTTGAAAGAACTCGGCGGTGGCGCGGCCGATGCCGATGGAGGCGCCGGTGATGAGGATGGTTTTGGAAGGGGACATGGTGGAGACTCCTGGTGAGAATTTGATTAACAGGGATTGATTATTCGTGATTCATTATCGTGGATGGCGTGCTGGAAAAGCCAGAATAGAATCGGCGAGCGTTCGGAGCGTTAGGTATGAAATCATAATGCGCAGTGAGGGTGTGGGATGAAACTCAGGAAGTTTTTGCTGGATGAGTGGTTGTATCTGAAGTTCGAGCCGGGATTGCAGATTGAATTTGATTTGGCGGCGAGCACAGGGCCGGCGTGGACGATGCGCGAGTTGTTGGGGTTGACGGGCAGGAATGAGTATGAAGAGATGATGGACCGTCGGATAGCGTATGTGACGGCTGCGGGGACGGCGGAGCTGCGCGAGGCGATTGCCGAGATGCAGGATGTGAGGGCCGAGGATGTGCAGATAGTGACGGGCGCATCTGAGGCTCTGCTGATAATTTGTTTTCTGGCGGCGGAGAAGGGCGCGAATGTGGTGATGCCGAATTTGGGATACCCGTCGAATCTGGCGATTGCGGAGTCGGTGGGGCTTGAGGTGCGGCAGTATCATTTGCGCGCGGGGAAAAATTTCAGAATTGATGTGGATGAAATTGCGGGGCTGATGGACGGGGAGACGCGGTTTGTTCTGGTGAATACGCCGCATAATCCTACGGGCGCAGTGGTCAGCGATGAGGAGATGGCGGCGCTGCATGAGTTGTGCATGGCGCGCGGCGTGCAATTGATTGTAGATGAGGTTTACCACCCGATTTATCATGGCGCGGCGTCGAGATCGGCGGCGCGGTTTGAGCAGGTGACGGTGATAGGGGATCTCTCAAAGGCGCTGTGTTTGAGCGGGCTCAGGGTGGGTTGGATTGTGGAGCGCGACAGGAAGCGGCGTGAGCGGTATGAGAATGCGCGCGATTATTTTACGGCGTGCTGCGGATCAGTGAATGAGTGGATGGCAACGGTTGCGGTGCGGGCGCGGGAGAAAATTTTTACGCGGACGCAAGAGGTTGCGGGAGGGAATCTTGCACAGTTGGAGGCATTTTTTCTTTCGCACGCGGAGGAGATTGATTGGAAGCGGCCAGGTGGTGGAATGACAGCTTTTCCGGCCTTCAGAGATGGACGCGACAGCCGGGAGTTTTGTTTGAAGCTGGCGCGTCGCGGCGTTCTGATTGCGCCGGGAGATTGTTTTGGAGAGGCTGCGCATTTCCGCGTTGGGTTTGCGGCTAGTGTCGATGGCTTTGGGAGTGCGCTTGAACGGGTGGAGGATGTGTTGAGAGAAGGCAGAGATTAGGAATTAGCCGAAGAGCGTCAAGCGTCTAGTCAATAATGATAGTGGAAGAACGGATTGAATGCGGGCCCACCTACGCCGTCCGGAAAAAAGCGCGCGGATGAGGCTCCAGAATATGGATGGGTTGAGAAAAAGCGCGGGTGAAATTATTTGCTTGACATATTCCCATATAGGAATGTAATGTTTTTTGCATGGCACGAGCGAGCACGACTTCGGATGCGTTCAACGCGGTGGCTGAACCAAGACGGCGGGAGATTTTGATTTTTCTTGCAGGAACGGAGAGGCCAGTGGGCGACATTGTGGTGGCGCTTGGGCTGGAGCAGCCTTCGGTCTCGAAGCACTTGAAGGTACTTCGCGATGTGGGGCTGGTGAGGATGCGTTGCCAGGGGCGACAGAAGTTGTACAAGACGAATGCTGATGCGATCAGGCCGCTACATGATTGGGCGGCTGGATTTGAAAAGTACTGGCAGCACACGTTAAAGAAGGTGAAAGAGAGGGCGGAAGAGATGGCATTTAAGAATTCCGCTGAGAAAAAGTGAATTCCCCAATTTCAAATTCAAGGAGAGAAAATGATACCCACAATTGAGAGTTTGGAAAATCTGACGTTTGAAATTCAGCAGGAGATCCACGTGGAGGCGCCGCTGGAGACAACCTTTGAAGCGTTGCTCGAACAACTTGGACCGGGCAACGAAAATCACGAGGGCAAGTCGCTGCATATGAAGCTTGAACCATGGCCGGGAGGAAGATGGTATCGCGACCTGGGTAATGACGACGGCCATCTATGGGCGCATGTGCAGGCGATCAAACGGCCGACACTGCTGGAGTTTGCGGGGCCGCTGATGGGGTCGTTTCCATTTGTAAACAATGTGCAGTACCGTCTGAGCGAAGTGAATGGCGGGACGCTGATTACATTCCGGCATACGGCTTTGGGATTGATGACGGAAGAGCATAAGAAAGGGATGCCGATGGGATGGGCGGCGATGAATGAGCGGGTGAAGCGGTTCGCAGAAGCTCGGTGAGAAGAGGTTTTAGAGATTAGCCTCGGGGGTTTAAGCCCCTGAGGTTTTTCTTTTTTCGATCAGAAAAAATATTTGATGAAGACGAATGTGGATTGGCCGTCGACGGTGGCGTCTGCGGAGATGCCGCAATTTTTGAAGCCTGCGGCGAGGAGTTGTTTAATGCGGCTTTGAACGTGGGTAGCGCTGACGACGGATTTGCAGCCTGCTGCTTCGGCGTGAGCGAGGCGGGTGGAATCGAGAAGGGCGGCGAGTCCCTGGCGGCGGTAGCCGGGGTGAACGACGAGGCGGGTGAGCGAGGCGACGGGGAGTTGAATGGACGCGTGGATGCCGGAGTAACACTCAGGGTCGGGGAGATCGCTGATGCGCGAGTGAATGCAGAGGCGCGCGGAGGCGATAAGGATGCCAGCGTCTTTGACGGCCCAGATGATGCCGTGGGAGTCGTGGGCGTCGAGCCAGACACCGGTGCGCGTGGCGAAGTAGGGGAGTTCACCTTCGGCTTGCCAGGCGATGATGCGCAGTTCGCCGACCTGTTTGAGAAGGTCGGGGCCGGTAACGAGGAAGGGTTGGTGAGGCGAGTTTGTGTGCATCAGGTTTGGATTACAGGATAGCGTGTCGAGTTGCAAGATTTCAGATTCAATCGCTGATTGTGGCTGAGGTTGATAAAGAGAATGATTCTGTGGTGGATTAAGCTTGGGGGTAGAATTGTGGAGCAGTGGCTGCCGTGATGGCGCCATTACAGTTGGAGGTCTTGAAGGATGACAAGCAAATCAGAGAGTGAAGCGCGAGAGAGAGGGGGGAAGAGCATGCGCGATTGCACGCTGCTCGATTGGGCGACGGCTTATGCGCGGATTGCGGTTGGCGCGGCGTTTCTTTCAGCGGTTGCATCGCGATTCGGAGTATGGGAGGGCAAGCCGGATCTGCATCATTTTTCGGGTTTCATCCAGTATGCGTCGCAGGTGTTGTCGTTTGTACCCGCTTCGCTGGTGCCGTTTTTTGCGTATAGCGCGACGGTTTTGGAGACGACGCTGGGCATTCTGCTGATAGCGGGAGTGTGGCTGCGCTGGGTGGCACTGGCCAGTGCAGGATTGCTGGCGCTCTTTGGAATTTCAATGGCGGTTTCGCTTGGCGCCGAGTCGCCGTTTGATTACTCTGTTTTTTCAGCGTCAGGGGCGGCATTCTTACTCTCCGCGCATGCCTTTGCGCAGAAGCGTGAAAATGCGCGTCCGGAATAGTGAAATCTGCAAGAACAATTTGCAACAGGAGATTTATTT
>DAHXOQ010000275.1 GCA_027364815.1 Acidobacteriaceae bacterium
GGGCTTCGAGGCGTCGGCAAAGGTCAAGCGCGGACGGCCGTTGGGGCCGATGTTCTTGGGATCGGGCGCGTGGCAGGTGCTGCAGTGCGCGCCAAGCGATCCCTCCCACAGTTCCATAATCTCGTGGACCTGTTCGCCGGTAAGGTTTTTAGGGAGAACCTGGAGATTTTTGGGTGCATCGTAGGTGCGCTTCGGCCGCTGCTCCTGGTTTTGAGTTGCCGGTGTGGCTGCTGGCTGAGTGGGCGGCCCTGATTGAGGAGCTTGCGCTGCGCTGGTGATAAGAAGAAGGCTGGCTGCGAAGAGCGCAGCGGTAGCGTGAGCAAAAAAGGATGGCTTCAAAATTCTATTCCTTTGAATTGGTGTGATTACTGTGATTCAGTTGTTTTGGGAACCTATGGGGAATTCTAAATAGGCAGACGTTTCTTTTGAAGCAAAGGTTGCAGTTGTTGGCGGAAATTATTGCTCATAGAAAGAAAAACTCCATTGTTTAAGCGTGAATTCATCTTGCCACTATCCCAACCATCTATCCTCTGTGCTATGCTCCACTTTCGGCTAATTCTCTTGAGAGAGACAGCCGATAGACTTGCCGCACCGGATAGCGGCAAAATGATTAGGTACAAAGTTGCAATCAGTGTGAACGGCCCTGAATTGCAAACTTGCCGTGAAAGGCAACTTGGAGGTTCAGCAATGAAAGATACCGTTGGAGTCCTGTTGGCCGGCGGCGCCGGTGAGCGCCTTTTCCCATTGACCCGCGATCGCGCCAAGCCCGCAGTTCCGTTTGGCGGCCATTACCGCATTATTGACATCACCCTTTCAAATTGCATCAACTCCGGCCTGCGCAAGGTCTTCATCCTCACGCAATACAAGGCTCTCTCTCTCAATCGCCACATCCGCGAGGGCTGGACCGGAATTGTCGCGCAGGAGCTGGGAGAGTTTTTTGAGTTGCTGCCACCGATGCAACGCACCGGCGCCAACTGGTACATGGGCACGGCAGACGCGGTTTACCAGAACATTTACTCCCTCGGCAGTGAGCAGCCAAAGTACGTCATCATTCTCTCCGGCGATCATATCTACAAGATGGATTACAGCCGCATGCTCGATTACCACATTGAGACCAAGGCCGATGTCACGCTGGCCACTCTGCCCATTCCACCGAATGAAGTCTCCGGCTTTGGCGTGGTTGAGGTGGGCGCAAATGCCGAGATTCGCGGCTTTGAAGAGAAGCCCAAGACCACCAATTTCCGCTCACCATTCAATCCCGACGCAGTGGATGCATCGATGGGCATCTACATTTTTAATACAGAGACACTGCTGAAATCCCTGATCACCGATGCCGAGGATCCAAACTCGAAGCACGATTTTGGCCACAACATTCTGCCCTCACTCTTAGGCAAAACCAAGATGATGGCCTACAGCTTTGTCGACGAGAACAAGCAGCAGGCGCTTTACTGGCGCGATGTGGGAACCCTCGACGCCTACTACGACGCGAATATGGATTTGTGCTCGGTCTCGCCGACTTTCAACCTCTACGACATCACATGGCCGATCCGCACACGCGTGCGCCAGTATCCACCGGCGAAGTTTGTCCTCGGCGAACCGGGCCGCACGTGAACCGCCGTCAACTCTGTGATTACTTCAGGCGTTATCATCTCCGGCGCAACGGTTTCAAACTCCGTGCTCTCTCAGGATATTCGCGTCAACAGCTACTCGGAAGTTGACCAGAGCATCATCTTTTCGCACGTCAATATCGGCCGCCATTGCCGGATTCGCAAAGCGATCATTGATCGTGATGTGCAGATTCCCGAGGGCACTGTGATTGGCTACGACCCCGTTGAAGACAAGCGCCGCTACTTTGTGACGCCGTCAGGTTTGACGATTGTTACCCGCGATGCCTCGTTATTTGAGAACCCCGTGGATCCGGAGTTCTTGAAGAGGTACTAAAGACAGGAAACAGTGATTAGTGCATGCCGAAAGCAGAGGCCGAAAGGTCTCTGCTTTTTTATTGAGGCAATTGAAAACTCGGGTTGAGATATTCTTTCAGGTCTTTCCATGGGATTGTTGTTGGGTTTGGGGTGCAGGCGTAGCAGGCCACAGCGTAGGGCTCCCATTCAATTGTTATTCCTTGTTTATTAAGCGACCAGTTCTCTGGATTCTTAATGTATTGGTCAACATCATTCGCTGAAACCTGGAAGCCGCCTTCGCCAAGTTTCTTGATCAAATCCTTATTGCATTTATCTAAAAGCGCTTTCTCCCATGCTGAGTCTTTTTTGAAGATGTCTTCCACACGCATCTCGCGTTGCTCTTTACGGAGCCAATTGAACTGGATCCAGTTGCGATTTGGGTGCGCTGCTCCGTGCCCGTAAAACATATTCCAAACTGAAGCGGTTACGTATTGATCGTTAACTGATTTAACCTTTACAACTAAATTGACATCTGACCACCCATCCCATTTTGCCGGCCAGTCAGTTAGTTTCTGGTCTTGAGTTAGATCGAGCACCTGAAACATCGCCGCGCGAATCGCCTTGTTCCAAGTCTGCCATTCTGGCGATTGATCGAGCGCCTGGGGCCAGTTAGCCGTGAGCGTTCCGTATGGCCAATTTTTTCTAAATTCTTCGTCAACATCGGGTTGATTATCTGGAGAGAATAGCGTCTTGGATTGCTGAACAAAGACAACTCCATTAATCTGTTTACGAATGTCTTTCAAAATATCTGTTCTATCTTCATATTCGCTCTTCAGACAATCCAGCATGTGCTTCTGTTGCTCATTTTTTGGATAAGCCTCTATTTCGGCACTGCAAACGGTGGCTCGCAACTCTAGCCAAATTCTTTGGTCGTCGCGTAGTTGTGTCGCATACTCAGGCGGCAACTCGGCCATCGCCTTCTTGTACGCAGCGGCCATCTCCTCATCCGCCTTGCTCAACTCAGGGTTGGCACAGATGGCAATTTCGACTTTGGTTTTCGCTTTGGTGCAATCAAAGCTGGCCGCGTGGGCTGAAACTGCGACTACAAGAACCATTCCCGCCAAAACTCCGCGCATTGAACGTGCCTCTTTCCTGCGTCTCACGCAAGTATGACGGAAATGAGTAGAAAATGTGGGTTAATTATCTTCACCGTTCCATAACTTCAACTCATCATCAGGAAGTGGCTCATAGAACTCTTCCGGGAGTACAAATCCAGGCCTTTCCAGAATTCCCAGACGTTTCCACTTATTGGATTTGTGAAGGGATTCTGCTTGTGCAGAGTTGTCCATGACCTTCTTTGCAACCCTCTTAGATTGCCTTTTCGTCGCAGTTTTAATGGCTTTTTTCATGACGTTATCAACTCCACAATACATTCTTAGGCAAATTCCTGCTTCATATTCTCTCCAGCCCTAAATAATTGGCCTAAAATCCATTTTCAGCCAATGGAACCGCCGCCCATAATCCTGCGTATCCTCTTCTATGGAATGCGTGGGTACATTAAGCTGGAGCATGATTGGTTTCGCCGCCGAACCGGTGGCTAGACCTTCAGCTGCTCAGACCAAGCCCGCAAAGGCCGAGCGGCCCCCGATGGAGGCCTCGACGATGGAGCTCGAAAGCGCACGTGTAGACTGGGCGCCTCTCGTTCGCCGCTGCATCAGCGGAGATTCGAGCGCCTGGACCGAGCTGGTCAAGAGCCAACATCGCCGCGTCTATGGCATTTGCTACCGCTTTACAGGCAACCCGACCGACGCCGAGGATTTAACGCAGGATTTGTTTTTGAAGCTATACTCGAACCTCGAGAATTTTGACATGGCCCGCGGCAGCCTTCCCGTCTGGATTACGACGATGACGCGCAACATGCTCGTTGATAACTACCGCCGCAACCGCAATCTGCGCAAGACCGGCTCGCTCGACGAG
>DAHXOQ010000276.1 GCA_027364815.1 Acidobacteriaceae bacterium
ACAAAAGACTCGCCTTGCGCCGGGGATGGTGATTACCATAGAACCCGGCGTTTACCTTGCCGGGGACTTCGGTATTCGCATTGAAGATATGGTTGTTGTGGGCCGTGGTGGGCGTGAAATCCTGACCCCCGCGACCAAAGCCCTCATTGAGTTGTAAAATCTGAGAGGACGTCCGATTTGGACGCCTGACCGGAAGAAAGTAAGGGACTGAATGAAGCCAGCAGGGAATAAGAAGGCAGAGACAAAAGTGGCTCCCAAGGATACCAGCTCGGAGTTAGCCGAGCTGAAGGCGCTTGTGGAGTTTTTGAAGAAGCATGAGGTCGCCGAGTTTGACCTGGACCGAAAAGATTTCAAGGTGCGCCTCAAGTTTACTCAGCCGGAATCGGCTCATGCTTCAAGCGCATCACTCGCTGAACTGGCTCGGCTTCTTGCGCCTTCAACTATTGCAGCGCCGGTAGTCAGCGCGGCTGCTCTTATTCCTGCCGCTGCACCAGTAGCTGCACCAGCACCGGCTCCTCCAGTTGACTCTGATGCCGGATTGCACATTGTTAAATCCCCTATCGTAGGCACTTTCTACGAATCTCCATCGCCCGGCGCCTCGGCGTTTGTTGAAATTGGAGACAAGGTACAGAAGGGGCAGGTCATCTGCATCGTTGAAGCGATGAAACTGATGAACGAGATTGAATCAGACGCCTCGGGTGAGATTGTGAAGCGTCTTGTCTCGAATGGTCAACCTATCGAATTCGGCCAGCCACTCTACGCCATTCGCCAGGGATAACCGAAGTTACAGAGCCTCTTGCAAAACTCGATTGCGAAGGCGATTATTTGGCCCCGGAGGGATAACCGAAACTACAGAGGCTCTTGCAAATCTCAATTGCGAACGCGATTATTTGGCCCCGGAGGGGCCATCGATAATAGCCCAGGATGGAACCTGAGCGTAGCGAAGGTGGAATCCTGGGTTAGCCTGCCAACAATCACCGCGCCCCGGAGGGTCGCCCGAACCTTGCGAGAATTTTAGTTGGTAATTTTGCAAGTGGCTCAACAGTTTCAACAAAAGGACAGGAATGTTTCAGAAAGTACTGATTGCCAATCGCGGCGAGATTGCGCTGCGCGTCATCAACGCATGCCGTGAACTCGGCGTGCGAACTGTCGCCGTTTATAGCGAAGCCGACCGCAACTCCCTGCACGTACGCTTTGCTGACGAGGCAATCTGCATTGGACCGGCACGTGCCTCGGATAGTTATTTGAATGTGCCCGCAGTAATTTCAGCGGCTGAGATTGCGAATGTGGACGCGATTCATCCGGGTTATGGTTTGCTGAGCGAGAATGCGAACTTCGCCGAAGTTTGCCGCGCATCGAATATCAAGTTCATTGGCCCACCGCCTGAAGTGACGCGCATGATGGGCGAAAAAGAGAAGGCACGGCAGGTGATGAAGAAGGCGAATGTGCCGATTCTGCCCGGGTCTGACGGCGTGATTGCGACGGAAGAAGAAGCGCAGGAGTGGGCGAAGAAGGTTGGCTTCCCAGTCATTTTGAAGGCCAAAGCCGGCGGTGGCGGGCGCGGGATGCGCATTGTGCGCACAGCTGAAGAGCTGCCGAATATGTATCACGCTGCCAACACCGAGGCGGCGAATGCATTCGGCAACGGTGAGCTGTACATGGAGAAGTTCATCGAGCGGCCGCGTCACATTGAGTTCCAGGTGCTGGCCGATGAGCACGGAAATGTGGCCACGCTTTTTGAGCGCGAGTGCTCTATCCAGCGGCGGCATCAGAAGCTGATTGAAGAAGCGCCATCGCTGATGGTGACACCGAAGATTCGCGCGCACATTGACGGGACATTGAAGCGCTGCCTGACCGATATTGGTTACCAGAACGCGGGGACGGTGGAGTTTCTCATGGATGAGGATGGGCAGATCTACTTCATCGAGATGAATACGCGCATCCAGGTGGAGCATCCGGTGACGGAGTTCATCACCGGCGTTGATTTGGTGAAGGCGCAGTTGCGGATTGCGTCGGGCGAGCGGTTGGATGCGATTCTGCCAAAGAAGCTCGAGATTCGCGGCCATTCGATTGAGTGCCGCATCAACGCCGAGCATCCGCAGAAGTTCACCCCGTCAGCGGGAAAGATTACAGCCTTCAATGTGCCGGGTGGCAATGGGATTCGTGTGGATACAGCGCAATATGCCGAGGGTGTTGTGCCGCCGTATTATGATTCGCTGATTGCGAAACTGATTGTGCATGGCGTGGATCGCGCCGAGGCAATCGCACGCATGGAGCGTGCGCTAAGCCAGTTTGTTGTGCAGGGAATTGAGACTTCGATTCCCTTGCACCAGGCGATATTCGCGGATCAGGGTTTCCGTGAAGGGAAATTCGATACCAAGTTCATGGAGAGTTTTTTAGCCGACAAGCATGAATAGTTACAAATCAGGGCATCCTTGCCAGCCCGGTTGACCCATTCAGAGAATATGATTGGTGGCGTGGTCGGCATTGGCATGAGCGTCGCTGCCTTCCAGTAATTCAGACATATATTGATCAAGAAATTTAAGGGCGCATTGCTGGCCGCAGACACAGCGCGCATTTTCAAGCTTGGAGTATTCACCCAGGAAGGGCACAACGACAAAACCCTGCACAATGCGCATCGCCTCGTTCGAATCGGCAAGTGCATTGGAATCCTGCGCAACAGGTTGCACTGCACCCGCAATCATGCCTGAAGCTTCGTCTAAAACATAGCTCTGAAAGATGATGCTCCACCAATGGTTTACATTGCGCTTGGGGACGCCGCATCCATCACAGACAAACGATTCTTGGATAAAACCCATATTGACTCCTTAACTCCCATACACTGACAGAAACTTTGAGAGGACATGGTGGAGAAGGGGAAGCCGTCAGTTTTGCTTTCGCACTAAAACCAAAATCACCTGGCACACATACACTTCTGATTACATTACCCATCTTGCGTGAGCAGCAGTGAGAAAGCTGAGCATATTTGAACTTATTGAAGGATTGAGGATTGGGACAGTAACCTGCGCAATTGAGTCATCATGGGCCGGTTTTCCACAGGCAAAAATTTATCGCCTTTTCTTCGCCCAGATGGTCGATTTTAGGTTATTCTTATCTCGCAACTTCAGGAGGTTGCTCATATGGACTATCAGAAAGAAATTATTGCTGAATATGAACGCGAGATCGACAAGACTCGCAAGATGTTTGAAGCCATTCCCGAGGGAGTGGACTTTGAATACAAACCCAACCCCAAATCCATGAGCCTGGGCCGGCTTGCTGGCCACGTTGCAGAGACAGCAGGCGAGTGGGGCAAAAGTACGCTGACGAAAGACAAGATTGAGATGAAGGAAGGCGAGAAGTATGAGCCCTTCATTCCGAAGACTCCCAAAGACCTGGTGGAACGACTTGACCGTGAAAGCGGAGAAGTCAAGGCGGCCCTGGCGAACTTCAAGATGGCGGAGTGGGACAATCACTGGAAGTTTATCTACCACGGGCAGGCCTTCATCGATAGCCCCAAGCACGAGGTGTGGCGGACGTGGGTGATCAGCCATTTGATTCACCATCGCGCGCAACTGGGAGTTTATCTGCGGCTGTTGGGTCACAAGATTCCCGGCTCGTATGGACCATCGGCGGATGAGGGAATGTAATTTCATTGAAGCTCCCGGAGGGAGCACACGAGAGTAGCCCCGGGTGGACCCTAAGCGTAGCGAAGGGGAAACCCGGGGTTAGTATCGTTCAAAATATCTCTAGCCCCAGAGGGGCGACCGAACCAGAAAAATTGAGGAGACGATTCGACGCATTTTCCGTGAAGAATTTCGAGCTGTAAGCTAAAAGTGCGCGGGATACATC
>DAHXOQ010000277.1 GCA_027364815.1 Acidobacteriaceae bacterium
ACTGGTACCAGCTCCCCATGGCCGAGCGCGCCCGCCAGATGCACGACCACGGCCTCATCGGCCGCCGCTACGGCGACGTCGTCAAGCAAATCATCACCGGCTCCATCGGAATGGACGACTGGGAGTGGGGCGTCACCCTCTTCGCCGAAGACCCTATCGTCTTCAAAAAACTAATCTACGAAATGCGCTTCGACGAAGTCCGCGCCGAATACGCCCTCTTCGGCCAATTCTTTTTGGCCATCAAGCTCCCCATCGATAATCTTCCTGGTTGGCTCAGCGGAAAACTCTGAAACTTTATTTTTAGAACTGAGGGAGCAGGGGCATTCATGCCCCTGAATTCCACCCATTACAAAATATGGCTTCATCCACGGAACTTTGCAATATTTAATTCCAATACGCAGTACAACGATATAGTAAAATTTGCGATTGAGCCCTGTGACATATCTTCGATCTTGGCTAATGGCTAACCCGATTAATCCAGAATGCAATAGGGCAGACATCTGAGGTGAACGATGGTTGAGCAAGTCAAGTTCCAGTTCAATTCACAGACAGTACATCAGATAGTCGGGCTGTTCCAAGATGGCCGACTAAAACTGGAGCCGCCCTTTCAGAGGAAGGGTGTTTGGAAGCTGAAGCAGCGAATTCATCTTATGCGGTCTGTTTTTCAGGGCTATCCGATCCCGTCGATTTTCATTTATCGTCATGAAGACGAAGGCACAGGGCGGGTTGTATTTGAGGTCATTGATGGTAAGCAACGAATTGAAACGCTTCTGATGTATATGGGCCATAAGCTTGGTCGATTCGCCGCGCCGGTTCAGTTTCTTGGTTCGGAAAGTCCAAGGGATCTTAATTGGAATCAGCTCCGTAATTTGAAGAAGCAGAGTCTCCTTGAAGAGTATCAAGTTCAGACAATTGAGGTTACTGGAGGTCTGAGCGACATCATTGAGTTGTTTGTACGAATTAATTCAACAGGTAATGCGCTGACTCCACAGGAAATACGAAACGCACGGTTTTACACAAGCGAGTTCCTCAAGACAGCGAAAAAGCTGTCTTCGAGATATGAGCACTATCTTCAGCACGCAGGAATACTTGGAGCGCAACAGATTCTTCGGATGAAACACATCGAACTCATGAGTGAGCTGATATATTCCGCAAACCTCGGGCGCGTGGGTAACAAAAAGCGTGTACTTGACGCTGCTATGAGCAACAATGGTCTCAAAGGCGCCAAGCTGAAGAAGGCCGGGCAAATTGCTACTACGAGCTTGAATAGATTACGGTCTATGTTCCCTGATCTATCACGATCGATAAGATTCTCCAAGGTGTCAGATTTCTATAGCCTTGCGGTTCTTATTCAGACTTTTGAGGCGAAGGGTCTGATTCTCAACGACAAGCAGAGAAACAGCCTCGCGTGGGAAATGCTAACTGCATTCTCGGTCGGGGTTGATAGCCTCGCGGAAGCGTCCAAAAAGCTTGAGCTTAAAACATTATCCCCTCGTGACGAACTTCTGAGACAGTACCTTTCCGCTGTCCGCGCGGATTCCGATTCCGAGTCGAGCAGACAGAAACGGCATAGCATCCTAGAAGGTCTATTGCAGCCCCTATTCGAAAGAAAGGACCAGCAGCGTCTGTTCAGCCCTGAACAGCGAAGGATTCTTTGGAATACCGCCGATGAGCGAGTTTGCGCTGAGTGTGGATGTGAGTTGGATTGGGATGACTTTCATGCAGACCACATTAAGCCATATAGTTTGGGTGGAATGACAGTCTTGGATAATGCAGCAATTTTGTGTGCCACGCACAATATTGCAAAGGGTAAAAAGCTACGCAAGACAGCGTGAAGAGATTGCCAGAATTTGAGGTGCAAATTGCGCAAAACCAACAAAACCGACTATCCAATCTTTTGGGGATGACAGGAAGAATCATGAGCAAGTGCAAGTATTGCAGTTCCTTGAATTATGGGTCGGGCTGTACCAAAAGCCCGCACAAGTGCCATGAGCATGCCGAAGACGAAAAGAAATGCGTTTTCTGCGGCTCAAGCAATTACGGCATATGCTACTCCGGCCCGGGCAAGAGACACAAACATGGCAGCGGCGCCAATAAGTGCCGCTGGTGCGGCTCGGTGAATACCGGATCCGGCTGTACGTACAATCCTGACCGCATCCACGAGAAGTGATTAGTGGGTATATACAAATACAGCAATTCGGTAAGCTGTCGGCATCGGTTTAGCTGGTGTGTGCCCGATAAGTGTGCGGTCCAATAGTGATTTGTACTCCAGAGTGGTGCCTAAGTCCCGCGTAGCGAATCTGGGATACCTTGAGGCTCGCTATAGATGCCTAATAACCGCAATAATCACAACTCTCTTCTTCCCCTTCACCTCATCCGGCCCATAATGCCAAAAGACCCTGTACGCGCCCGGCGTATTGTTCTGCGCATACGCCTCAAAAACCTTCTCCCCATTCACTCCTCGCAACGAAGTGAACTCATGCGTCTTCAAACTTGGATGTTGCGGATTCATTTCTAGCAATCCCAGCGTCTTCAACACCTGCGCATATACCGTCTTACCTTCAAGCGCCTTTAACTGCGTATCGGCTGTCGGGGTCAATCGAATCTTGCGTTCCACAGACTACCCTCGATCAGCGGCCTTCGCGTATTTCGCAAAGCTCCCGCGCTCTACCGTCTTCCCCGCCGCAGCTTCTTTCAATCCCTGCTTCACGCTGGCAAGTGCCTTCGGGTTCTCATAGAGCCAGGCTTCCGACGCCGGTACCGTCCGCACCGGATCCAGAATCAACTGCCCCAAAGAATTTTTGTAAATGTTATACGCCTTCCCCTGAGCCGCAACGCCGAGCGAAAGCCTCTTCTTCGCATCCGGCTGCATGAACTCCGATACCAGCTCAAAATTATTGTCTTTAATCACCGCATTCGTAGCCATACAGAGAGCTTACCATATATCCCACATATATTAAAGTGGGTATTTCCCACTTTTTACTTGCCAACCAATGTACTGTTTCATCCAAAAATAACCCTCGCCATCCTGACTTGCCGTGAATACTATTACCATCATCGTCCGCAACCCTTGCGGGCAGAAAGCGAGTTCAACCATGAAACTTCTCATCACAGCCGCAGTTCTCTTCTGCGCATCGCTCACACTCTCAGCACAATCCGGCCCCAAATCCTGCGACGAACTTAAAGACGAAATCGCCAAGAAAATTGAAGCCAACGGTGGAACCAATCCCACCTTGACCATCGTCGATAAGGGCAAAGAAGGCGACGGAAAAGTCGTCGGCACCTGCGGAGGCGGCACCAAGAGCATCCTCTACACCAAATCCACCGACGCTGCTCCCGCGCCCAAGCCCGCACCTGCACCCAAGCCAGCTCCAGCGCCAAAAACTGACAAAAAGTAAAAGTATGCGTTTGCGACGAAGCCGCGTCTGCCGTACCGCAGGTGCTGCCCCCGGTCTCGATTTTGAGACCGGGGATTCACTGAATGAATCTCACTGAGGACGTTTTGGAATTATTTTGTTATTTCCTGCACGTAATTTAAAAACCTCCCGTGATTAACAGTTTTTTCATCAGCAGCCTCACCTACCCTTGCAAGACACTCTTGAGTGCCTGCGGGTTTTCATAGAGCCACTGCTCTTTCTTCGGAACCGACTTCACAACTTCAGTTTTCATAATCTGAATCACCAGCTCAAAATCATGATCGTGCATCCAACAAAATTCATTTCAAAATAAGAGTATCGTAAGCAGTTGCAGATTATTACGTTCATCTCCTGCACAATGGATCCATGCACAAGAATTGTTCATCCTTCGCTGTGAATCGAACCTCTGCCACCCCGGCAATAGCGACCG
>DAHXOQ010000278.1 GCA_027364815.1 Acidobacteriaceae bacterium
TCAAAATCATGAGTGAGCTTGATATTGCCGAGCGCAGAGTGCCGCAGGATGGACGTTTCCGCGTGCGCTACAAGGGCCGTCTAATCGACTTCCGTGTTTCGATTATGCCCACGGTTCATGGTGAAAATGCGGTGCTCCGTGTGCTCGATAAAGAATCCATGAGCGAGAAGTTCCGCAATCTCACGTTGGATGTGGTGGGGTTTGAAGAGAACGATCTGCGCCGCTTCCGCCGCTACATTCGCGAGCCATACGGGATGGTGCTGGTGACCGGGCCGACGGGTTCAGGCAAGACTACGACACTGTATGCGGCGCTCAATGAGATCAAGAGTGATGAAGACAAGATCATCACGATTGAGGACCCGGTCGAGTACCAGATTCGCGGTATTACGCAGATCCCTGTTAACGAGAAAAAGGGACTGACTTTTGCGCGGGGATTGCGTTCGATTCTGCGTCATGACCCGGATAAAATTCTCGTCGGCGAAATCCGTGACCAGGAAACGGCACAGATTGCCATCAACTCGGCGCTGACCGGTCACCTTGTTTTCACTACGGTGCACGCGAACAATGTCGTCGACGTGCTGGGACGCTTTTTGAACATGGGTGTGGAGGCCTACAACTTTGTATCGGCGTTGAATTGCATTCTGGCGCAGAGACTTGTGCGCACGAATTGCGAGTATTGCACGCATACGGTGAAGATGAGCGATGAGATGCTCACCATCAGCGGACTGAATCCGAAGGAGTGGAAGGATTTTGAATTCCGCGAGGGTACGGGGTGCATGGAGTGCGGTGGGACGGGGTATCGTGGAAGAACGGCGATTCACGAGCTGCTTGATTTGACTGACCCCATCAGGGAATTGATTTTGGAGAAGAAACCAACATCAGAGATACGCAAGCTGGCCCGACGCGAGGGAATGACCTTCCTGCGCGAGTCAGCGCTTGAGCGCGTGAAGCGTGGATTGACGACGCTCAAGGAAATCAACAAAGTTACCTTTATTGAGACGGAGCGCTAGTGGCTTCCATATTGAGCAAATTGAAGAGTGGCGGAACAAATGTGCCGCATAGAGCGCAGTCAGCGGCGCGCCCACCGTCAGCGGTTGAACTGACGACCGAAGGCGTGATTGCGGCGGCGTTGCCTGCAAAGAGCAGCGAGCCAGTCTATGCCTTTGAGCCGCTTAAACACGGGGTGCTCAAGCCGGGAACGAGCGAAGTGAACCTCGTCGATGCCGCCGCGGTCAGCAAAGCCATTCATACAGTGCTTGAATCCGTTGAGCCGCGCTCGCGCTTTATTACCCTGATTGTGCCGGATCTGGCGGCGCGGGTTTTTGTGCTGGATTTTGATTCGCTTCCTGCAAAAGCCCTTGAGGCGGCAAGCGTGATTCGTTTCCGCTTGAGAAAAATGGTGCCTTTTGAAGTTGAGCAATCGGGAGTGAGCTACCAGATTCTAGAAGAGAGCCGCCAGGGATTGAAAGCGCTGGTGGCAGTGATTCCGGCAGACAGGTTGGCAGAGTACGAATTAGTTGTCCGCGCGGCGGGTTATGAGCCGGGTGCGGTGATGCCATCAGGATTGGCGGTGCTCGCAGCGATTACCGGCGAGGAGCCGGCGCTGGTGGCGAGCCTGAGTGCAGAGTCATTGACGACGGCTGTGACCGACGGGAAAGATCTGCAACTTTATCGCACCATTGAGCTGCCGCATGATGACACCATTCAAGCCGAGAGTGGCGCCGATGCGTTGCTGCAGGGCGAGATACAAAGGGATTTGGCGGTGGCCGTGGCCTACTATGAAGATCGACTCGGCAAGCTGCCAACGAAGCTGCATTTTGCAGGCCATGGCGGGACTCATCGCTTTGCCGAGTGGATCGGGGAGCCTGACGCAATACTGGCCGGCATGACGCTTGTCGATATTTCGCCGACGCCGGCAGTGGGCGCATCGACTGCGCTTGGAATGGCATCGATGGCCGCTGTGCAGGGCGCACTTGTGGGGGTGAACTAGATCATGCGCATCTCCATTAATCTGGCAACCAAACCATTCAGGGACTTTGGACCCCTTGTTCAAAACCTGCGGAAGGCGATGGGTATTCTTGTGGTGCTTTCGCTTGGGCTCTGGTTGGGGCTGCATTTGGTTCATGCAAAGGCTGAGAAGGCACGCGCGCGGGAACATTCGCTCGATGGGGAGTTTGTCAAACTCAATGGCGAGCAGCAGGGCTATAAGACTCTGATGGAAGAGCCGGATAATGCGCGGGTACTCAGCCAGTCACAAATGCTGAACCAGCTTTTTGACGAGAAGACATTTTCCTGGACGCTGGCGATGGAGGATCTGGAGAGGGTCTTGCCCGGTGGCGTGCAGGTGAACACGCTTGAGCCTCTGCGCGACCCGAAGACTGGTGTGATTACGGTCAAGATGCGGGTCCTGGGCCCGCGTGACAAGAGCATTGATTTAGTGCGGAATCTTGAACACTCCAAGCGATTTGTGAATGCGCGCATAGTGGATGAGAGTGTGGAGTCGAACACTAGTTCGACGCAAAAGATGGAGCCGGTTTCCGCTTCGAATAAAGCGAACTTCAATTTAGTCGCTGAGTACAGTC
Organism: Acidobacteriaceae bacterium; assembly: GCA_027364815.1. Lineage (GTDB taxonomy): Bacteria > Acidobacteriota > Terriglobia > Terriglobales > Acidobacteriaceae > CAIMNN01. The sequence continues at coordinate 2,583 of DAHXOQ010000278.1, forward strand.
TTCCGACGGAGGAAGAGAGCAAGGCTATTATCAAGAACCAGAAAAAGCCTGATGAGGGGACCAATGCCGGCATGAAGAGCGGTGCCTCTACAGGCGCAAAGCCACTTCAGCGGCCAGTGTTTCAGCCGAATGTGGAGATGAATCAGAGACCAAGGACGTCCACGGGTGCGCCGGGGCAAGGCACCGATAATCAGCCGGGCAGGCCTCGCCTGCGCCCACTGCCGCCGCAACCTAATCACCCTCAGGCTCCTTCTGGAGGTCTTCAATGAGTCGATTTTCAGAGGTGAAAGAGCAGCTTCGTTCGCCGCTTCCCTGGCACATTGCCGGTGTCGGGATACTGGCTATTCTGACTTTGATTTTGGGTGTGCGTTTTTCACTGGATTGGATTGCTACCAGCGGCAGCAGGATCGATGAGTTGCAGAATCGTCAGACGCAATTGAAGCTGCTTGAGATTCAGACGGCGCCGTTGCGCGGGATTGACAAGCGTGTAGACCAGAGCCGGGCTGAAATGAAGGCCTTCTACGAGAGACGGATTCCAACGAATTACTCGACGATTGCAACGCATCTCGGCGACATTGCTGTGAAGAACGGAGTTCGCCTGACTCGCGCGCAGTACTCCCAAGGCAAGCCGGGCGCGGATCTGACGGAAGTCAAGCTGGATGTGACAATCGGCGGCGATTACACGGGGATCATGCGCTTTGTGAATGGCATGGAGCGCGACCAGATTTTTTTCGTAATCCGCTCGATGAATTTGTCGGGCCAGCAAACCGGATTGGTCAATCTGCGCCTTCTAGTCTCAGTCTGGATGCGCCCATCCGACGCGGTGAACATGCCGGTCAGCAGCGAGCAAGGCGCGGATGAAACCAATGGTTCTGACAAGAGCCCAGACGCAGGCGCAAAGAAACCTGTTGTCACCAAGGGCCCGGCGAAGGAGGGCGAGTAGAAATGGCGATCAAGATGGGTACAGAGAACAAGCGCCAGGTCTACCTTGCCATAGGTCTTTTTGTGGTGATCATTGCATTGGGGATCTACGAGTTTACGGGCACGTCTTCAACCAAGACGAACACTGCACCCAAACCGGCAGCCACTGCGACACAACCCAGGATGGGTGCGGCTCCGACTCACCCGTTGCCCCAGGCGAATAGTCAAACTTCCGCGGGCCATCAACAGGGAACGCAATCCGGAGCAGAAGCAGAAAAAGTGACCAGTCTGAATATCGACCCCGCGCTTCACCTCTTGCGCTTATCCTACAC
>DAHXOQ010000279.1 GCA_027364815.1 Acidobacteriaceae bacterium
TCCTGGTGTTGAAGGCATCAATGACAACAACGAATGTGTTTTTCAGCGTTGCGGCATCTACTCCGAGCGAGCCAACCGGATCAGCCCCGGAAACAATCAGCGCACCGAGTTGTTTCTTGAGCATCTCGTCGAGGTTGAGTCCCGCCTTGCCGGAAAGCCCGGCATACTCTTCAGTAAATGCTCCTGGCTCACTGACCGGAACGTAACCCGGCAGCAGATCAGGGAAGAGCCCCATGTCGGCTGCGCCACGTGAGTTGACGGCAGAACCGAGCAGTGCAAATTTCACACCCTCACGGCCCAACCCCCAGTTGAGCAGTGCATCAAGTGCCGCGCCATTGACCTCAGCGCTGAGAACAATGAGCAGATTTTCTTCCGCGCCAATTGCTTCCGCAAAAGCATCGCCCTTCGCACTGAGTTTTTTCGCAAGTCCCGCATAGCCATCTGCTGCAATCTTCAGTGTTGCTTTCGCCTGGCGTTCAAGGCGGATCGTCTCATGATTCGCAACATAAAGACGCGCCTGATTCAAACGAACATTAGTCCGGAGATTCCATGCAAGCAGCGGATGCTCTTCCGTAGGATTGCCACCGACAAGAAGTATCGCTGGCGCTGTTGCTGCGTCTTTAATGCTTGCAGCGCGTCCACTCTTGCCCGCCAGTGCCTTCGCAAAGCGCGCGTAGTCAGCCGTGCGTTCATGGTCAATATTGTTGGTGCCAAGCACTGTACGGGCAAACTTCTGCAGCAGATAATTTTCTTCGTTGGTTGCGTGATTCGACCCGATGACGCCTATCGCCTCACCACCCGAAGCGGCCTTCACAGCCTTTAGCTTCTCTGCAACTGCGCGAATCGCCTGCTCCCAGGTAGCTGCTTCAAGCTGACCCGCTGTGTTGCGCACCATCGGCTTCGACAATCTCTCCGCGCTATCGACAATATCAAATCCAAAGCGCCCCTTTGCGCAGAGAAAATCTCCATTCATTCCGCTCTTGTCGCGATTATCTGCACGCAAAATCTCCGCGCCTTCGCTGTTCTGCTTCACGCCGAGCGTCACCTTGCAACCATCGGCGCAATGCGTGCAGACCGTCGAAACGTGGTTCATCTCCCACGGCCGCGTCTTGTAACGGTAGCTGCCGCTGGTCAATGCGCCCACCGGGCAAACGTCGATGCACATCCCGCATTCTTCGCAATTCAGATGGTCGCCATTATTCGGAGCAATCACCGAACTCGATCCGCGGTTCTGAATTCCCAGCGCCCACACGTCCATCCCCTCGCCGCACATTCTCACGCAGCGGTAGCAGAGAATGCAGCGTGGGCGATCATAGAAAACCGCTGGCGACCACTGCTGCTCCTCCCGATGGTTCTTGGCTTCGGCGTAAAGGCTTTCACCGGCGCCGTACTTGAAAGTCATGTCCTGCAGTTCGCACTCGCCGCCGGCATCGCAGACCGGGCAATCAAGCGGATGATTGCCGAGAAGCAATTGCAGCGTAGACTTTCTAGCCTGCGCAATCTCCGCAGACTCAGTGACAAATACCTGGCCCTCGGCCACCGTCGTCGTGCACGCCGTCTGCAGCTTTGGCACTTTCTCCTGGCGCACCACACACATGCGGCACGCCGCCTGCAAGCTCAGCCCCGGATAGTAGCAAAACGCCGGAATCTCAATGCCCGCCTTACGGCAGACATCAATCAGCAGCGTCCCCGCGGGCGCCGTGAGCTTCTTTCCATCGACTGTAATTGTTACGTCTGCCATCCGGTCACTTCCTGAAACTTTTTGTTAAACCACTGCCAGTTCTACATGCTTTGCATACTTGCACGGCTGTCCATTCAAGTGGTCTTCAAACTCTTTGCGGAACTTCTTCACAAATCCGATGATCGGCATCGCAGCCGCATCGCCAAGCGGGCAGAACGTCCGCCCCAGAATGTTCTCCGCAATGTACTGAATGTTGTCGATGTCCTTGCTCTCGCCAAACCCTGCGTTCACTCTCGAAATCGACTTCTTCAGCCAATCCGTACCTTCGCGGCAGGGGATGCACCAGCCGCAGCTTTCATGCTGATAGAAGCTGATTGTGCGCAGCGCAAATTCAACCATGCAGGTCTGCGAATCAATAACCACCCCGCCGCCAGACCCAAGCATCGAACCCGCCTTACCCACCTGGTCAAAATCCATGCCGAGGTTTTCAATCTCTTCAGGCAGGAAGCATGGCGTTGACGATCCACCCGGAACCACAGCCTTCAACTTCCGTCCGCCGCGTACTCCGCCCGCCACGTCGTAAATAATCTTCTTGAGGTTGTACCCCATCGGCAGTTCGTAAACGCCGGGCCGCTCCACATGCCCGCTCACGCCAAACAATCTTGTGCCGCCGTTGCGCTCCGTACCCACCGCAGCATAAGCCGCCGCGCCCATCGCAAAAATGTGAGGAACAGTTGCGATTGTCTCCGCGTTATTAATGACCGTCGGTCCGCCATACAAACCAACCCCGGCCGGGAAGGGCGGCCTGATGCGCGGCCCTCCACGCTTGCCCTCGAGCGACTCCATCAGCGCCGATTCTTCGCCAACCTCGTAAGCGCCAGCGCCGGACTGCACGATGACATCAAACGCTGTATCCGAGCCAAAAATGTTCTTGCCCAGAATGCCTTTTGCATAAGCATCGGCAACGGCCTTCTCCATAATCTCGATCAGGTAGCGATACTCGCCCCTCAGATAAATGAAGCCCATCTTCGCACCGACCGCCAGGCCGGCAATCATCGCACCCTCAATAATTGAATGTGGATCATGCAGAAAGATCAGATGGTCTTTGCAGGTACCCGGCTCGCTCTCGTCACCGTTGACCAAAATGTATTTCGGCTTTGCGCTCACCTTCGGCACAAAGCTCCACTTCATTCCAGTAGGGAATCCAGCTCCGCCACGGCCGCGCAGTCCACTGGCCTTCATCTCGTTGATGATCCAATCAGGCCCCTGCGCCAGACAGATTTTGGCTTGCTCATACCCACCAAGCTCAATGTACTTCTCAATCTTCGCCGCGCCCATTCCAAAGCGCTTCGTGACGATCTTCACTTCATCGGGATGCGAAACCAGACGTGGCATCACTTGCCCCCTTTGTCTTGATTCTTCGCCCGGTAGTCGGCCAGAATCTGATCCACGCTCTCCGCTGTCAGCTCGTCGTGGAAGTCGTAGTTCACCTGGATCGCCGGCGCCCAGCAACAAGCCCCGATACACTCAACTTCTTCAAGCGAAAACAATCCATCAGCAGTCACGCCCTTGTGTCCGATTCCGAGCTTTTCCTGGAAGGTGTCAAAAATCTCATACCCGCCGCGCAGCATGCAGCTGATATTCGTGCACACCTGCACGTTGAATCGTCCCGCCGGTTTGAACCTCAGCATCGAGTAGTAACTCGCCACGTTCCGCACATCGAGTTCCGTGATGCCGATACGATGCGCAATCTCGCCGATGACCGCGTCAGAGAGGTAGCCAATCTCATCCTGCGCGTAGAGCAGCATCGGTACCAGCGCCGAGCGACGCAGCGGATATTTCTCGACGAGCAAGTCGAAGCGCGCCGACAAAGCTGGCGAAAAGACCGACATTGTTTCGAGATTCGCGTTTTTCGTCATTTCATCAACTCCCGCGCCCACTCTTCTGCCTTCAGATCCATCTCTTCCTCACCGTTCAAACTCTTCAGCCGCCCATGCTCGGTCAATTCCAGCAGTCCTTCTTCAATCGCGGCATCCAACCCAAACTTCTGTTGCCACTCAACTCTCGCTCCATCACGCTCAAGCCGCAACCATCGCTCGCCGTGACGCACCGTGATCAATGTCTCGCCCCACTCCACCGGCGC
>DAHXOQ010000027.1 GCA_027364815.1 Acidobacteriaceae bacterium
ACAGCCGAGCTCATTCTCCCCCATCGCGGAACCTTGAAAGTCTGCGCGTCAACAACGGTGAAGCTCTCGGCCGATTCTTCCGTGCCCGCCGGGGAAGTTCCCGGCCTCATGATCGCTATGGATCGCGGCGCAATCGAGACCAGCTTTGGAACGGGGCGCAACTCGGACGTGGTCCTCACACCTGACTTCCGCATTCTTATCGGTGGTCCCGGAGCGGCGGAGGTCAAGATTCGGCTGGGCGAGCATGGAGACACATGCGTAGATAACCCAAATCCGAATGGGCCGTATGTCGTGATTACCAGTGTCTTTGAAGGCGGCGCCTATCGCGTGCAGCCGGGGCAGCGCGTCATGTTTGAGCATGGCAGCCTGCGCGAGGTGGTCGACGACGAGAAAGAACCCTGCGGCTGCCCGCCGCCAGTCAAGCTGGGAACAAATGATTTCCCAATGGCGCAAAGCGCGGGACTTTCGCCGCTTACGCCGCCAACTACCAGCGTTGGCACGGGCGATTTAGGCCAGACAACCACGGCGCCATCCTCGACGACTCTCGTCCACAATGCACCCAACCCAACCGACGCCAAGCCCACCGACGCGACCCCCGCGCCTGTGCCACCCGCGCAAAAGAAACCTGAGAAAAAGCCGGGATTCTTTTCGAGGGTGGGGCACTTCTTCAAACAGATTTTTGGCGCAGAATAGTTTTTCTCGCGAAAAACCGCTATTTAGATATTGAGGAATTTTAGAGAGAATTCGATGTAAATATGACGGTTATTCATGTGAAAAATGGAAGGTATTTACCACTCAGTTAGCCATCTTGAAAAAATAGTTGTCAGTTCTCAGTAGTCAAGCGCGTGAGACTATTCCCTGATTACAATTCCCTTGCCCTTTCAATCGCCCTGATCACAGCCTGTGCCTTATTCAACCTCTCCGCATACTCCATATCCGCCACTGAATCCGCCACGATCCCTGCACCGGCCTGTACGCACGCCGACTCTCCCACCGCCAGCATCGAGCGAATCGCAATGCACGAATCCAGATTCCCCGAGAAATCCGCATACAAAACCGTCCCGCCATACGTCCCGCGCCTTGCAGGTTCCAGTTCTTCAATAATCTCCATCGCCCTCACCTTCGGTGCGCCGGAGAGCGTTCCGGCAGGGAAGCAAGCCCTCAGAGCATCGACCGCCGTCAGCCCCTTCCTCAGCTTGCCCACAATCGAGCTCACGATGTGCATCACGTGCGAGTACCGCTCGACGAACATCAGACGATCCACCTTCACCGATCCATACTCGCTGACGCGCCCAACGTCGTTGCGGCCAAGGTCTACGAGCATGACGTGCTCGGCGCGCTCTTTCTCGTCACTCATCATCTCTTCGGCAATGCGCGCGTCTTCAGCTTCAGTTGTGCCGCGCGGCTTGGTGCCGGCGATGGGACGGTACTCGACGACACCTTGATGGACGCGCACAAGCAACTCCGGCGAGGAACCGGCCAGCTCCAGAATGTTCAACTTCTTGTTTTTCTTCTGTGGTTCGCCCAGCGGTCCTTCTGTGGCAAAGCGCAGAAAGAACATATAGGGCGATGGGTTCACCGTTCGCAGCGCACGATAAACCTGGAAGGCGTCCACACCCGCTTGTACATCGAAGCGCTGCGAGAGGACGGTTTGAAATACATCGCCGGCGCGAATGTATTCCTTGGTGCGCTCAACGGCGGCGAGGAAAGCTGATTTTTTGGTGCGGTGTGTGACCTTCAATTTGCCGTGTTTCTTCTTCGCGCCTAACTTTGGCAGAGGGCGGCCGAGACGCTTTTCCAATTTTGCAAGACGCTTGACGGCAGCGTCGTAAGCTTTATCCGCATCACCGAGGGTGACGTCAGCTGTGGCAACGAGCCAGATTTCTTTGCGAACGTGGTCGAAGGCGAGCACCTCATCAAAGAAGAGCAGGCAGGCATCGGGAACACAGAGTTCGTCTTTGGAGGTTTCGGGTAGGCGCTCAATTTGGCGGACCGCGTCGTAGGCAAAGTAACCGACTGCACCGGCTGTGAACGGAGGCAGGCCTGACAAACGCGCCGGCTTGTGTCCGCTGAGTGCATCACGGAGAACGGCGAATGGGTCGCCTTCCATTTTTGTGGTGCGCTTGCCTTCGGTGATGGAGAGATTGCGGCCACGCGCAACGATGCGCTTGTAGGGCTCGATCCCTATGAAGGTGTAACGGCCAACCTGCTCGCCGCCTTCAACCGACTCCAGCAGAAAGCACTCACGCTCCGGCCATGCCGCGCGCAGAAAGGCAGAGACGGGGGTCTCGAGGTCCGCCGTCAATCTGCGGCAGACAGGGACGAGGGTGTGCTCTTTGGCAAGCGATAGAAACTCTGGACGGGTTGGCTGAACCGGATGGCTTTTCACACTCTCAGTGTAAAGGGTGCGGCGCAATCTGCACTTTTCACAGCAGCAAATCGATTGGATAGCGCAATGCTTTTAAACGAAATGGCACAGCCTGTCGCATCAATAATCAGCATCCTGAATCATCTGCTGGTTGGGCGCAACTTCAAATTCATTTGGATTGGAGCGAATCAACAGATCGGCGAAACGGTTAGTCACTATTCCGTCGGTATCATTCTCTGTATCGCGCGCCACTCTGAGATTCAAAATGTAATTCTGCGTCACGTTGCTGGACCAGGCGAGATCACAGGTTTGCTGAATCATTTCACTCGGTGCATGCGCGTTGCTTTCTGCTGAATCATCTTGAGGGACCATTCTCGGCAACTTCACTCGGAGTTCTTTGGAAATTACGCTGTCGTCCTGGCGATAGGATTTGATGATAGCCATGAGCAAATCGTTCTCAGCGTCAGCATATTTCTCAGGAATATTCGAGGCGCTCATGCTCATTGACCATAATTGCGACCCCTTCAACTGAAATGCGCCAATGCGCGCGCTGCCTCTACGCACTCCCACTCCATCATTCAAATCAACGGTGAAGATTGCCTGTATCGGGCGCACGGGGCCATATTCGGGCGAATCGGCCGGCAACTGCAGCGTGCTGATCAACTGGAAAGTGGCCGGCGGCTTCTGGTTGATTTGCCGTACCTGGTTGAAGACACAGACAAAAGCAGTAAAAAGATCTGCCTTGAGTGGGCACACTATACGGGGTGTGTTGCCGGAGATTTTAATTTTGGGCGAATTTGCAATGTTAGTGAACAGGAGACCGAGAGCAAGTTGCTCGCCATGCGGTCCTTCAGCCGTTAACTGACCTCCGGCAACCCCCGTGAGATGCCAATCATCGGGCAAGTTCACATAAGCGCTGCGGTCGCCAGTTGTTACTTTATGAAGCGGCGGAATGCTGGCGTGCTCTGCTGAACTCTGCTGATCTGCGCCGCCATTGCTTGAATCGCCGCCAACTTTCTGTGAACAAGCCGCGGTGAGGGCCTGCAGCATGGATGGTTCTGAGTGCTCAAAATTATTGGCAAAGTCGTAGAGTGCCGCGCCCAGTGGTATTGGGCCTTGTCGCATGCTGATAATCACCAGCCCGGTCACCGGCTTGCCACCCTGGTTTTTGGCGTTGACAGTGAAAAACGTCGCCAGGGTATTGCCATCGCGCGATTGAAAGAACTTGCCGATCTGCGGCTTCTCACCAAAGTGGGAGTGGACTTGCTTCAGCATGTAGGTCATGCCGCTCGGCAGTGTCGAGTGCCCGGTCAACGTGCCATAAACAAAGTGGCCGCCTCCGGGGTTGTCCACCGTCTTTAAATCATAGGGTCGAGTGTGCGGTATCGCAGCGGCCTGCGCGGTTTGTTGGGAGTGGCAAAGTGAGGGCAACACCACAATCAGGGCGGCGAACAGGGCGAATAATTGCTTCCGTATCAGCATCAGAGGGGATAGTCCTTCCTGCGACGAATCAAAACATACGAGTGACTCAAAAAACGTAAGGGTGCAGCGCTGGCCGCACCCTTATGTGTACTTATCAAAATAGACATGCGCCGGATTGCATCAAAAATCAGTAATCAGTGCCGGGAATCATCTGCTGGTTGGGCACAGCCTCAAATCGATTCGGGTTGGATTGGATTAACAAGTCGGCAAAGCGATTGCCCACCGTTGCGTGCCCATCAGTCTCCGTATCGCGTATCACGGTCCGATCCAGAATGTAATTCTGCGTCACCTTGCTGGACCAGTCGAGATCGCTCATGTGCTGTTCGTACGATGCTGCGCTGGCCTCGCGCCGGTCATTGGCAGCATCCACATTGATCTGCGTCCGCACGCCGATCTGCCGGATTTGTTCCAGTTGCGTTCTCGTCTCTGCCGAGATCACCTGTCCGTTCTGGTGATACGTGGCGAGCATCGCGCGCAGCAGTGGAGTTTCCGCATCCACATACTTCAAAGGAATATTCGATGTGCTTACGGTCATCGCCCAGGTGGGCAGATTCGCCACATGCATTGCGCCGATGCGCGCGCTCGCCTTTCGCGGGCCTATGCCGTCATTGAGGTCGACAGTGAAGATGGCCTGCACCGGCGGTACGGGGCCACCATCCGACGGCAACTGCTTCTGGCTGATCAACTGGAAACTGGCCGGCGGCGCGTGGTTGTTTCTGCGTACCTGGTTCATCACACTGACGTAGGCATTGAAAAGATCAGACGTCAGCGGGCAAATCAGCTTCGCTGGAGGACCCCATGCGCTGCGTGCTGCCGATGGCGCAATGCCCTGGTAGAGCAGACCAAGTCCAACCCGCTCCCCATGCGGCCCAACCGCGACCAATGAACCACCGGAGACACTCTCCAGATGCCAATCCTCAGGCATGCTGATATAGGCACTGTTATCGCCGCCAGTCACTTCATGAATCGGCGCTATGCTTTGCGTCTGTCCCGAAGCTGATGCGCCGCCACTGCCGCCACTGCCCATCCCTGACCATGCTGAGGAGAGCGCCTGAAGCAGCGATGGTTCTGACTGCACAAAATGATCTGCAAAGTCGTAGATTGCGGCTCCCTGCGGCGTTTGCCCCTTGTGCATCGATACAATCACAAGACCGGTCACCTGCTTGCCGCCAATACTCTTCGCACTCAGAGTGAAAAACGTTGCCAGAGAGCTGCCGTCGCGCGCTTGAAAGAGTTTGCCAATCTGCGGCTTCTCACCAAAGCGGGCGTGAACTTGCCTCAGCATACTCACCATGCCGCTTGAGAGCGAAGTTTGCCCGGTCAAAGTTCCGTAAGCAAACTGGCCGCCTCCGGGGTTGTCCACCATTTTGAAATCAGATTGTTGAGCCTGCGCGGAATTCGCGCCTTGCGAGGCTTGTTGTGAATGGCAACCTGTGGGCAAAACCACAAATAGGGTGGAGTAGAGGGCAAATAGCAGCTTACGCTTCAGCATTAGAGGGGAAGCTCCTTCCAACGAATAACTTTCATAGTAGAGGCTGGAATCAAGAATTTGAATCTAAATTATTCGCGTAAATGAACTTATTGTCATTTGCCTAGCTTCAGAATCGATTCAGCAAGAAATATCCTATGCCATTGTGATTTTGACGCTCTTTTCAGTACCTTCCAGGGCATGATCAAGGCGCTTTTGATGTGGTTTCCATCGTTTTTTGCAATACTCGGATGGAATAGGTGATGCGGGTCACTCATGGGGTACCTTGGGGGCTCCGACACCTTGACTGTCTATTCTCCGGAAGCCTAGACTCAACAAGTTTGGGTAGTTGTCCCCTGACGATGCGGGTACAAATTGCCCAACCCTCCGCCGAATCGCGTGAGAAGCCTCTCAAGTCGCTTTTTGGGGTAATCAGCCGGACGGAGCGAAAACGAATTGGAGAAGGAAAAAAATGGCAGTAGCAACGATGACGCTGGATCAGGAAATTAACCCGTGGGAAGCTCAAAGCGCGCGCTTTGAATTTGCCGCGCGCAAACTCAATCTCGATGAAGGGCTGTGGAAGGTTCTCAGTTCGCCCGCTCGCGAAATCATCGTTCACTTCCCTGTGATGATGGACAACGGCAAAATCGAAATGTTCACCGGCTATCGCGTTCAGCATTCAGTCGCGCGCGGCCCGGGCAAGGGCGGCATACGCTACGCACCGGATGTTTCACTGGATGAAGTACGCGCATTGGCCAGTTGGATGACGTGGAAGTGCGCCGTAGTCAACATTCCATTCGGCGGTGCCAAAGGTGGAGTCATTTGCAACCCCAAGGCGATGAGCCAGGGCGAACTGGAACGCATGACCCGCCGCTATACCTCAGAGATTATCGAGTTCATCGGGCCGGAGAAAGATGTTCCCGCGCCGGATATGAACACGAACGAGCAGACCATGGCGTGGATCATGGATACCTACTCGATGCATATGCGCCAGACCGTCACCAGCGTCGTTACCGGCAAGCCGCTGAATATCGGCGGATCGCGTGGACGCCGTGAGGCTACGGGCCGCGGTATCAAGGTGATATGCGATGAGAGCATCCGTTATTTGAATATGCCGCGCGAAGGATGCCGCGTAATCATCCAGGGATTTGGGAACGTCGGTTCGAACGCTGCGCGCCTGATGAAGGAGTGCGGCTACAAAATTATCGGCATCGCCGAGTGGGATGGCGGACTTTTCAATCCGAACGGAATCGACATTCACCAGCTTGTCGAATACAAGAATCGCAACAACACGATTCTTGGATTCAGCGGCGCCGAAGCGATGCCCAGCGAAGAACTCATCGAGAGCGAGTGCGAGATTCTGGTTCCTGCGGCAACGGAGAACGTGATTACCAGCCGCAACGCAGATCGCATCAAGGCCCGCGTTGTTGTTGAAGGCGCCAACGGGCCGACAACTGCTGTCGCCGACGATATTCTTTCAGAGAAGCGCATCTTCGTTGTGCCGGACATTCTGGCCAACGCTGGCGGTGTGACGGCGAGCTACTTTGAGTGGGTGCAGGATCGCCAGGGCTACTTCTGGAAAGAAGCAATCATCAACGAACAGCTTGAGACGATTCTGCGTGACAGCTTCGACGATGTGGTTCGGTATGCCGAAGCTCACAACGTCAATAACCGCATTGCCGCCTACATGCTCGCGATTGATCGTGTGGCATTTACCATCAAGCAGCGCGGAATTTACGCGTAAACAAATGGTCTCTCAATCTGGCTGGATGAGCGGAAGCTCATCCAGCTTTTATTTTTTTATGCGACCATTCATTCGAAATCGCCGTCTTAATTTGCAGGGAATTATTATTTTCCAGGGAGCATTCAGTTGAAACTCGTACTTCTGCTTTTGTTCACCGTTGCTCCAGCTATGGCGCAGACTAACTCATTTTCTGCCGCATGCGGACCGCAGGACCAGCATTTACAAGTCGTCACAGACAAAAACAATCACACACCTGCTGACATGGAGCCGGGTAAAGCGAGAATCATTTTTATCAATCAACTTGTACTAGACTCCACGCTGATAGGGCATTACATAGAGCCGATTGGAATGGATGGTGCCTGGGTGGGCGCCAACCACAACAATGCGTGGTTCTCCATCGCTGTTGAGCCTGGCGAACATCATTTCTGCTCACGCATCGATATGCGTTTATTTCCAGAGGGTATTGAACTGCTGCATCTGAATGCTGAGGCTGGCAAAACATACTACATCCGCTCTCGGTTTTTCAGAGTGGACAACACGGTATTGCACAACTTTGATCTCATTGACAGCGATCAAGGCGCGTATCTTGTCTCACTCATTCCCATGAGTGTATCGAAAATGAAGAAGTAAATTGTTTGCTGAGCCCTTCAAGGAGTTACCCCATGAAACTTGCATTAATGCTGCTGTTTTGCGCTGTGCCGGCGATGGCGCAGACCAGCCCCATTCCAGCGGCTTGCGGAAATATTGACGGGGATTTCAAGGTGAAGCTGAATAAGTCAGAACATGCCATCGCTGCCCCAGAGCCGGGCAAAGCGCGGGTCTATTTTTTTCACGATGCCGGAACAGACATCAAGTTCGCTTATCCACTTGTGAAAGTAGCCATAGATGGTCACTCCGTCGGTGCCAATCATGGGAACTCATACTTCAGCGTATCCATCGATCCGGGTGAACACCATGTTTGCTCCACTTTACAATCCTCATTTGTGGAATCGCGCTATGAGCTTGCCCACTTCAACGCAGAAGCAGGGAAAACTTACTACTTTCGGACGCGAATTTTTGATACGGGAGACTCCATACTGATGCTCGATCTGATGCAGGTGGACAGTGACCAGGGCGAGTATCGCGTCAAGGTGACTCCGATGAGTGTTTCAACACAAAATCCAGACAAATTCAGGCCGACTAAGCGGTTTGCGAAATAAATTCAACAATTCAATCAGGGCAATCACGGGCTGGCAGGGCAATCGCTCAATCAGCCACTTTCTTTTGTAATAGGCAAGAACCTTGCATGAGTTATCCCCGTCTAAAAACACAGGGAGAAGATACCCTCAAGGAGTTGCCCGATGAAACTTGCTTTTGTGCTGCTGTTTTGCACTGTGCCAACGATGGCGCAGACCAGCTCTATTCCGGCGGCCTGCGGAAATATTGACGCGGGGTACAAGGATTACAAGATAAAGCTGGATAAGTCAGAGCATGGCATTACAGCTCCTGAAGCAGGCAAGGCGCGGGTATACATCATTCATGATCCCGGGAGTATTCCGCTGATTGGCTACCCCGCAGTGGCTGTTGCTTTGGATGGAACATCCGTCGGGGCAAACCGCGACAACTCATATTTCACATTCAACGTTGATCCCGGCGAACATCACCTCTGCTCCAGTTTCGGCGGCGCAGGTGCCTATTTTGAACTTGCCCATTTCACGGCGGAGGCAGGAAAAACCTACTACTTTCGCACACGAATCATTTATACGGATCACAAATTCATGCTCTCTCTGTCGCCTGTGGACAGTGATCTGGGCGAGTACCGAGTGAACGTGACTCCGATGAGTGTTTCAACTCGTGTTCATTAGTGGTCAAAGTCGCCCAATGGCGGCGGACAAAAAGTCAACAATTCGCACGCGGCAATCACGGGCAATTCTCGTTCGCTATAATTGAGTTCAGTCTGCAGGGATGCTGAATCCGGTACGAACGAGAGCGCATGTGAATCTTCCCAACTCCATCACGATGAGCCGGATTCTGATGATCCCGGTCTTTCTCTGGATACTCTCTCCGATCTTTCCATTCAGCGGTTACGGCCCTGCGCAGGAGCTTTCGGCTGCAATCCTCTTCGTGCTTGCGTCCATCACAGACGGCCTCGACGGTTACCTGGCCCGTAGCCGCAATCAAATTACCACAACCGGAATGTTGCTTGACCCGCTTGCCGACAAGGTGATGGTGACGGCTGCGCTGATCTCTCTGGTCGCGTACAACCCGGCGGTGGTCAAGGTATGGATTGCCGTTGTCATCATTGGCCGCGAATTCCTCATCTCCGGATTGCGCTCGATCGCGTCGTCGGAGGGGTTTACGATTCAGGCCAGCGATCTTGGCAAACTCAAGACCGTAGTTCAGATTGTCACTGTCGTTTCGGCGATCCTCGCGCATCGATGGGATGTCTGGGACTTTGGCTTCTTTATTGTCCCCGTCAAGTGGATCGCCATTGCCGCTGTTTATTTCACGGTGCTGGTCTCCGTGGTCAGCGCGATTGATTACTTTATCGGCTTCTGGAAGAAGATCGACCACGTATCAAGCGATAGACGCGCCAGTGCCGTGCTCACGCGCCGGCCGGAAGTGAACAAGTAAAATTACGAACACAAAAAAGCCGCATTCAAAGTTGAATGCGGCTTCTCAGCATCTTTGATAAATTCTTATGCCATTACCGGCGCCGCCACAGGTACAGGAGCAGCAGGAGACGCGGCATGATGATGCGTGCGGGTCAGCTTGTGCACAAAATGATAGGGCGGCCAGGGGCCTGAAAGCTGCATCTGGCACTCCTTCATTTGACCCACCATCTGGATGAATTTGTTTTGATAGCGCTCAACCTGCTTGCGGTTGATCAGATGCGCAATGTCCAGAAGCATCTTTCCGCTATCAGTCAGGCGGCAGCTTACCTCTTCGTCAAGTGGCGATAAAGTGCGGTGCATCTGGAAAGCCACAGCGCGGGCCCGCGTCTGACGTTCCCGCTGACGGCTTGCCGTCTCGCGCAGTTGGGTCAGGTACTCGCGGCCAACCGTGGCCAGGCCATCATGACCAACAAGATCGCGCCCGCAATCTTCAACGTGAATTTTAATGTGCATCTCGGTTTTGCCGTGCAGCTTCTCGATGTTGCTCAGAAACTGACGCTGATTGGACCGGATGGACTTGCGCAGACTCTCATCGCTCTCAAAAACCGTACCGAATCGGAAGGGAAGCACCGTCGAGTGCTTGAAACAGTCGGCGATTACGCGTGCGTGCTCGACGCCAGCCTTCTGATCCATGGTTTCCAACGGGTTGTGTTCGCTGACAATCACGGCCAGGTCACTTGCCGGATAGAGAAAGACCTGATTACCGCTGACTCCATGGATGGATTCAAGCGGGATTGGCTTGCGATGTCTGGCCAGTTCAGGAAAGGATAGCTTCTCACCAATGCAGTAGGCATACCATGCCATATCGAAGGACTCCGTCCATTGTGCTTCTACAGCGCGTAACTGGTTAAAGGCTTTGCCGATTAATTTCACAAACTACAAAAAACTCGCTATGGCCAGACGACTCCAAAATTAATCCCGTCAAGCTCACTAAGGCGAATAGTAGACCTCCGAAAATAGAGCTGGCAATGCCCGTAGATACAAAGTGATGAATAGTTATCAGTATGCGCCAACTTTACTTTCATGAAACTTAAAAGACTTTAAATTCTATGCACTTATGAGCGTTTTTATTAGACTTGCGCACTTTGCGCAACTGATCGTCTGGCTGCATGCTACCCAACCAAGCACTGAAAATCAGAAAAAGGGCCCCCATTGAGGGGAGCCCTTTTGAGTTTTTGAGGCACTTGCCGAGGCTGATTAAATGATGTGCTTGATGAGCAGGAAAAGCGCCACATTGGCAGCAATTGAGAGCAGCAGGAGGATTATGGCAACGATTGAGAAGCGGCTCTGGCGTTTACCCATTAGTTGAATCTCTTCCACCAGCTCCTGTTGCTCGCGGGTGTTGCGATCGGTTGCCGTTGCTACATGAACAAGCTGATCCTCAACGCGCTGTAGAGAAACGTTCTGCGTGGCAATCTGTTCACGCAGTTCGCGATGCTGCTTCTGAATCTCCGCCATGCCGCGCTGCACTGGAACCAGGTCGACGGGCGGCTGCGGAGGTTCGTTGTGTTGAGGAGCCAGCAGATTGGTCACCGCCTTGGCCACATTTCCTTCAAGGAGTGGCAGGAGTCGCTGCACAATCGGCAGTGCCGCACGAAACGCATTGAGGGTGCGCATCAGCCCAGACGGAGGCTCGCTGCCACTCGTAATGCGTGCCGGCAGATTCGATGACGGCGCTTCGCGGGGCTTTTCCTTCGCCTGTTGCGCCTGTTGTGCCTGCGCTGCAACCCTCTGCGCAACATGCTCGGACCGGGCTCGGGCTTCTGCCGCAGCATGAACCGCAGCCTGTTGTGCGGCGATTCGCTGTGTCGCCTGTTGCTCATCAGAGTGCTCATTCGTGGCGGCAGCGTCATCTTGTTGCGGCGTTTCGGGTGAGTGAGAGGGCAGGTGAGCTGGCGATGCCGGGGAATGAACGACACGCTCGGCCACGCGCTCCTGAATAGGAGCAGGATTGACGACTCTCTCCTGAACCGGGGCAGCGGGTTCAGCATAGCGCGGGATTGCAATCACTTCCTGCTTAGAAGCGATTGGTATTTCAACTTCAATGGGTTGCGCCACAGCACTTGCTACTTCCACAATCGGTGTTGGTGCAGGCTCTTGCATACGCACTGGCTCCGGCTCTTTCGCAGCATCTTTGATAACGGGTTCTGCAACCTTGGCTACTGGCTGGGTAAAGTATGTCTCCGGGTGGAATGGCTTTGAAACAAAGGCAGGTTGCGGCGGAATGACGGGCTTTTCTGCAACTGACGCCACAACCTTCTCGACAGCGGGAGCGGCTGGCTTCTCAATAACGGGTGCTGCATGTTGCTCGACCACAGGCGCCACATGCTCTTCAATGGGCTGTGCTTTCTGCTGTTCCGCGTCAGGTGGTACCTGCCAGTATCCTTCCATGCGCTGCTGTGCCAGGCGTTCTGCAATCCGCTGAGTTGTAGGCACTGCTGGAGCTGGTGGAATATTCGGCTTGTAGCTTTGGCCTATGGGAATATTGGGCCGCTCAACTTGAGGATTTTGCGGAAGTGTAAAAGCGGCGGCTTGTGGAGGCTTGACTGATTCTGATGGCGGAACCGGGGGAGGCGTATAACTTCGCTGCGCGGGCACTTCAACGGCAGGCTCAATTTTTTTTGGCATTTCGTAGTGCGCGGGCGCCGAAAAAGTTGGCGGTACATAAGCTGAAGATGGTTGCACTGGTGCATGTTGAACTGGTTGTAATTGCGCAGCAGTAGGTGCATGAGTCACGGCCGACTCATGACCGCCCATGTCTCCCAGATTGCGCACCCGTTCACTCAGCAGGCCGAAATGATTCTCGTTCGCTGCAGCTGAAGGATGCTCGATGGATTCTGCGCCTTCTTCTACGCTGTATTCCTCATTTGTCTGAGACTCTTCATCGCCTTCACTCAACCAGGGTCTGGCTATTCCGGGGTTATAGCGCCAACTTGAACCTCTACCCTTTTTTTTCACGTGCTTCCTCCAGTGCATGACGAACCGCGCGCATCATTTCCGCCTCCGGCGCAGGTCGTGCTGTCCATATTTCAAATTGCTGCACCCCCTGCTGTACAAACATTTCTAACCCGGAGATCGTTGGAATCCCACGTGCCTTCGCCAACTGAATGAGTGGGGTTTCCAGGGGGTTGTATACCAGGTCAAAGACTAGCTTAGCATTGAGTTCGTTCTTTGCAAGCGGTAAAGCTGCTTTGCTCCCGATCATCCCGCACGGTGTTGCATTGATCAGCACATCCATATTCTCTTTAGCCAGCTTGTCTGCCTTGAGGGTTTTGGCCTTGGCCTTGCGCGCAAGCGCCACAGCTTTTTCCTGTGTACGGTTGACAACAAAGACCTCAGCTCCCTGCGCCACCAGCCCAAACACCGCTGCCCGTGCCGCGCCACCTGCACCAAGCACAGCAATCTTTGCTCCGGCAATGCGCATCCGCCGTTCAAGCGGCCTGACTACACCGGCAACATCCGTGTTGAATCCATAGAGCTTGCCGTCCGCGCCCATCCGCAGCGTGTTTGCTGCGCCGGTCTTCTGCGTAAAGGCGTCCATATTCGCCAGATGCGGCAAGACATCGCACTTGAAGGGCATGGTTATTGCTGCGCCGGCCATGGGCAGCTCCTGGAAGAGTGCAACCAGATCCTCGACCGAGTGCGCCTTCAGTGGCAAAAAGACCGCATTCACACCTTCTTTGCGGAAGGCCGTATTCTGCATCAGAGGCGAAAGCGATTGTGAAGCCGGATTGCCGAAAACGCCGTAAATTTTTGTGGCCGCATCAATCTGCTCAAACCTGTAATGTTCGCGCAGGGTGTATGCGGTCAACTGGCCCGGCGCGGTTCCCTTGCTCTCCGATGGTGCCGCGAAAGTGAAGACCCCACCCTCGCGCGGCCCCAGGATGCGGCTGACGATGCCTTCTTCGCCCATCGCAATCGCCACCATCTGGCTGGTTGCAGAGCGCCGCTTCAGGAGTTCGAGGACGGCAAGATTATCCACCAGCGCCTTGGCGGTTGAAACCACCTTCACGTAATCCGGCTCAAAAGCTTCAATCCTTTCGGCAACCTTGAGCAGATTTTTTGTGCGCTGATAATCGTGGTAGCTGATCATGAGCGCAACCGGCGCCTGCTCTTCTTGTGTTTGCGCCCCGTTATGGCTGCTTACTGCCCCAATCGCGGCTCCGGCTACAGCGGATTTTTTTGTCTTCACGCGCACTGCACGCAGCGTTTCAAGCTGTGCGGCCTTTGCGCCTTCAGCGGATTCAATCTCGAGATCGACCATCTGGCAGCCCGCTTCGGCAGCCTTCGCCAGGATATCCAGTTCGGCGGCTAGCGTTCCGGTGAATCCGCCACCATTGGCTTTCCTGCGGCATGTTGCAAGCGCAACAACTCCAACATTCGCGTGCAAAAATTTTTTTATCAGCGGCAGGGCATCGGCAGGTTTCGGCAGTGAGTCCAGACGCAGCTCAATAAAGCGCGCTTCCTTCACCGCCGACTGCGCATTATGAATGAGCTCATTCGGGCTCCGGCCCTCGACTGCGAGACAGAGCTTTTCCAGACGCAGCCTTACCAGCGTCCGGGGTTCCCTGACGTGGGCGGCTTTCTTTACGGGCTGTGTTCTAGTCTTCATCGCTCAATTGACGCATCTTAAAGGGGTTGCGATGCTTATGCAACAACGAATATGGGGTTGTGGATAACTGTACGGGTACTCTCGACACCTTGCTCCCACCCCAAAAGTTTTACCCCGGATGGTCCGTGACCAGATTTTTACCCGGAAGGAGCATCTTTAGGAGGATAAATCCCATATGGCGGGACTATTGGAAGCCACTTAACGGGAATTGAGCCCCACCTCTCCCTCTTCGTAATTTGTAGACTCCAGCACGGGGCATCACTCTGAAGGACTCTGCGCAATCAAAAAAGCAGTGCCATTGTTTTTGAAATGTGTTGAACAAAACTAAATCATTTTGCGTTACATGGTTTAATGCCGCATTTCAATGCACGCCAGAGAGAGGAGACCGGATTATGAAAAGCGCACTCATAGCAGGATTTGCAGAAATCTTCATCGCCGCCATTACCTTCGTGATGCTTGCGTAGTTTTCGCCGCATGACGCCCCACGAACAAGGTTGCAAAGTCACAATAATGCGACTCTGCCTCAAACCATCTCATAAAAGAACGCGTAGATCATCCCTTGGGTGTTAAAGCCATGCACTTCAAAAGAACATTGATTGGATCTGTGCACACTCCATCAACTCATCGCCTACGCTGAATCAAAACCTGCCACTGCGCGCGTGCACAGCAACTCATCTAAAATTTTCATAATTTTTATTTCCGGAATCTGCGCATCTATACATCACTGATGGTTGATGAAACCAATTCAAATTTTTCAATCAAAAAAATAATTCAAAATATTTTTCAGTAAGGGGAACTAATCCTACTCCGTTTGCGTTATCTAGATTGTTGAACAAACAATCTCACAACACAGAAAGGATACCGAATATGAAAATCACACGCTTTGCCAACGTTTCCATTAATGTCGTTGCAGTGTTTATTTTCGTGATGCTTGTTTCAGTGTTATCGATTCCTGCCTGATTGAACGGCGCACTGCAAACGGCTTCGCCAGGATCTTTGCAACCGGCAAATTCCCCCTCGTCGAGAAAACATTCGACCTTTTAACATTGATGGAATTGAGCTTGCCGAACTCAACGGCAAGCTCTTCCATATCACCGCATCAATCAAGCGCAATCACCGCATTGATGAATCCATTTACATTCTTTTGCATCAAATTCATGTATGTAAAATCAACTCCTCAAAATTAAAGGGGTTAGATTGCGTATGCGTGCAGTTTCAGATTCAGTATCACTCTATGAAACGCACGCTTCAGAAGTAATCATCCATGTGGAACTAAACCGGCTCCTTGTGCGTTTACTTAAACAGAGACAGTTTTAATTCCCCCAAACAAAGGACACACAATTATGAAATTCACACCCATTGCAACTTTTGCAACCACAATCATCGCAGCTTTTGTCTTCTTCCTGCTTGTTACTGTTTTGTCAATTAAGGATTATCCCGTAGCAGGCGACCAGGTGAAGCAGGATACCACTGTGACAGCTTCAACAACGCACCATCCAAACGGCCGTGCGGCCCATGAATCTCACCGCCTCTAATGAAATGGAGCTTGTCCCTCAAATGGGACAAGCTCCTTCAGGCTTTCGAGTAAAACTATTTTTAATGAGCGCTCAACTTCGCTTCAGTCCACTATGCCATCCTATGAATGACTTCAATATTTGAGGCTTTATGCCAACTCATGCACTCTGGACATCCGCTGAACTGCATCTTTGGGAATCAGGCGGCGCAGACTCCGCTGAAGCACTAGCTTCCTGGGTCGCCGCACGTCTGCGCTCGCACGAAGCGGCGTTGGCGCTGCTGCTCGCTCCGATGAAGACTCCGCGCACTCCAGAAAACTCGCTCATCCACTACGACCGCGCGATTGCCGAGCTTGCGCTTGCCGGCTCGCAAGCCGGAGTGCTCAACAGCGTCGCCTCTACGAAAGCCGTTCGCGATCAGGCGCAACATGAAGCTGAGCGAATCGCCGAAGCAGGCAATGCACTGAGCCTCAATCAGGATGTTTACCAGGCGCTCTCTGCCATCGATCTCACCAACGCAACTCCGGCTACGCGCCACTACGTTGAGAAGACTCTGCTCAGCTACCGCCTCGCCGGTGTTGACCGGGATGCAGAGACGCGCGCCAAACTGACCGCGCTCCACGCGCAGGCGACGCGCATCGCTCTTGAGTTCGCGCGCAATATTCAGGAGGGCGCAAAGACCGTTGTAGTTTCTTCAGTCGACGAACTCGCCGGACTTCCCGCCGATTACATTGCTCTCCACACGCCGGATGAAAACGGCCGCATTACTCTGACAACAGACCCGCCCGACATGCAACCCGTGATGACCTTCGCCGCTCATTCCGATCTCCGCGAGCGCATGTTTCACGCCTACAACACACGCGCATACCCCGCGAACGAAACCCTCCTCCGTCAACTCCTTGAAACCCGCCAGCAGATTGCGCAGACTCTCGGACATCGCAGTTGGGCCGAGCTTGCTACGGCTGACCAGATGATGGGCTCAGCAGGGAACGTGCGCACATTTCTTGCCAAACTCAACGACGCAAGCAAGCAAGGGGCAGATCGCGAGCTGGTGCAGGTTCTCGAGTTCGCAAAGAAGCTGAACCCTTCGCTCATCCCCATCGATGCCGCAAGCAAAGGTTACGTTTACGAGCAGTACCGTCGCGCGACATATGATTTTGATTCGCAATCCGTGAGGCCCTATTTTCCATACGCGCAGGTTGAAGCCGGCGTGCTCTCAACTGCGGCACGGCTTTTCAATTTGCAATTTCAATTGGTTGACGCACCAGGCTGGCACGCTTCCGTGCGCGTCTTCGATCTCTACGACCGAGGCCAAATCAAGGGGCGCTTCTATCTCGACATGCACCCCCGCGAAGGCAAAGACAAGTGGTTCTCTGCCGCGCCTGTCGTTTGCGGCGTCGCCGGCGGTCCCATTCCGGAAGCCGCTCTCATCTGCAACTTCCCGGCAGGCGATGACAATGACCCCGGCCTACTCCAATACTCCGACGTCGTCACCTACCTTCACGAGTTCGGCCACCTGATGCA
>DAHXOQ010000280.1 GCA_027364815.1 Acidobacteriaceae bacterium
ATTTTGCACTCTCTCGTCGCAGCCATCCGCTTGTAAATCGGTTCCTCCATTCGCGACCACACGCGCCCCGGAATTTGTGTCAGCAGATTCGATCTCTGCACCAGCGCCAATATCGGAGACGTCACGCGATCCGCTGACTCCACCTGCTCAAATTTGAACTTGTCGCTCCACGCAATCATCGGTCGCCAAATCAGCTGGTCAGTCGCTACCACGATCAATATCACCACCACAAACCCGCTGATCAGCGCGCGCAAATCGCCCGCATCCGTCGCCGTTTGCAGATAACTACCCAAGCCAGGCAACTGGAAATTCTTGTCTCCCATCGTGAACATCTCGCAGGCAATCAGAGCGAACCATCCACCCGCTACAGAGACAATAGAATTCCAAATCAATCCAATCGCTGCAAATGGCATCTGTAACTCCCAGAATCTCTGCCACGCCGAGTAGCGATAAATTCTCGATGCCTCCATCATCTCTTTAGGAATTGTCTTCAACGATGTATAAAAACTGAACGCCAAATTCCAAACCTGCCCCGTGAAAATCAGCAGGATCACGCCCATCTCAATTCCCAGTTGGTGTCCCGGAATCAGCGCAACCATCCCCAAAACCACCGGCGGCAAAAAGCTCAACACCGGTATCGATTGCAGAATATCCAGAACCGCAATCATCCACGCTTCCAGCCGCTCGCTGTGCGCTGCTATGTATCCATAACTGATTGCAAAGGTCAGGCTCATGACATACGCAATCGCCATGCGCCCCATCGAGTACAGCGCATAAACCGGCAGCACGCGCACCGAGTGAGAGATCGGCACCACCGGAACCGGCGCGCCCATCCAATACCTCCCCATGCTCACCACGCCGAAAAACAGAGCCATCAACAGTGCCGCAACCGCCAAATCAATGACAAATGGCCAGGTGCGTACGGTGACGAGCGAGCGCGCGAATGTTGTTTGAAGGCTCAACTCTCCTCCTCATTCGCAGCCAAAGTTTCCTCTTCCACATCCGGCATCACAAACCGACGCCGCGCCGCATCAAAATCAAAGAGCTCCGCATAGCGACCCCACGTCACCGCCGTTTCAATTTGCTTCAAGCTCTCTTCGCCGCTGAATTGCTCATCCAGCATATCCAGGAAAAATTCCTCCGGCACAGTATGATCGCTCTTCGTTTCAAGCGCTCTCCGAATCTGTCTCAGCAGCAGCACATTCTCCTGCGCCGCTGTTCTGAACAATTCCTTCTGCCGCAGAATCTCCGAGTTCGCATACTCCGCGCCCGTCTCCGTTATCACCGCGTCGCCTTCCTCAACCTTCAGGAAGCCCAGCAACTGCGCCGCATCCACAATCGGCAACAGGTCATCAATCTCAAATGACAAATCATCCGCCAGCCGGTAAATATCGTCGCGTCCCGCCTTATCCAGCAGTAGTTCCAGCAATCCGGCCACTCCGCCCGGTCGTGCATGAGGCAGCATCTGGTAACGCATCTGCCGCTGATCGCGCACCTTCTGCAACTGCGCCGGATCTTCCGTCGGAACCACATCAGGCTTCGTCAGAACCTTGTAAATGTAATCCACCAACTGCGTAAATTGTTCTGACTTCTTATCCCGGGGTTGTGCCAGTTGCACTTTGAAATCCGTCCGGATGTGTCCCGGATTTCTGCCCAGCACAATAATCCTGTCCGCCAGCAAAACTGCTTCCTCAATGTTATGCGTCACGATGAAGACAGCCTTCGTCGGCATTGTCTTGCGCGACCACAGCTCCAATAACTCTGACCTCAGGTTCTCCGCCGTCAACACATCAAGCGCCGAAAACGGCTTATCCATAAACAGCACCTCAGGCTCAACCACCAGCGCGCGCGCAAATCCCACACGCTGCCGCATCCCACCTGAAAGTTCCTTTGGATACGCCGCCTCGAATCCATCCAGGCCAACCGTATCAATCATGCGCAAGCTGCGTTTCCTTCGCTCTGCCGGTCCAATTCCGCGTGCCTTCAGAGGAGCTTCCACATTCTCAATCACGGTCAGCCACGGAAAAAGCGCAAAGCTCTGAAAAACAATTGAGACATTAATCTCCGCCTCGCTGATCGGTTTCTCATGCCAATAGACCTGCCCTGCCGATGGCCGCGACAATCCCGTCAGCATTCTCAGCATTGTCGATTTTCCAGACCCGCTCGGCCCCAGTAGCGCCACAATCTCGCCCGGCACAATGCTCAAATCCGTCGCCGAAATCACCTGGATTCGGTTCTCGCTCGGTTGCGCATAATATTTTTCAATCTTCTCCGCGCGAATAATCGCCTGGGTCGAATCTGTAGCGCCAACCGCAGCTGCACCCACACCCGCGCCCACCGCGCTCGCGCTCACATTTGTCTCAATTGCCATTCGAATCCGATCTCCAACTTAAACTCTAAGCGATTTAAGCCTATCCGTGTACCTATTCGTCTCAACGTTCTTGAGAGTCTTTTGAATTTCTATGAATCTCCCATGAATTGCTGACTTGCTGACTTGCTATCACGGCGTAGCCGTGGCTGACTCGCTGCCTCTAATCAGAAAATAATTCACATCCCCGCTACTACAGTGCAAGCAACAGATAGTTCTACCCTAGTCACCATTGATTAAACACTCGACGCTTTTCGACTAGTCCTTAATCCTTTATCTATTCTCTTTAGCCCCTGTATCATCTTCACCATGGACGCACCCACGCCCTCCCACTCCCTGCGCTCTGACGCTCTCTTTCTCAGCGCCTTCGCCGCGCTCATCCTCGTCGTGCATTTTTTCCTCGGCAACGGCTACGGCTTCCATCGTGACGAGCTCCAATTCCTCGACGACGCGCGTCACCTCCAGTGGGGCTTCGTCGCTTATCCGCCCTTCACTGCATTCTGTGGTCGCATTGCCATCGCGCTCTTCGGCATCTCCCCGCAGGTATTCCGTCTCCCCGCCGCCATCATCAACGCCATCACCCTCGTTCTCGTCGGCCTCACCGCGCGCGAACTCGGTGGCCGCCGCCCCGCGCAGCTCCTCGCACTTTGCGCCGCATTTCCTTTAGCTCTCGTCTTCAGCTCCGTCCTTCAATACAACACCCCGGATCTCCTCGCCTGGTCCATCATCATCTTCTTCACCGCGCGTCTTCTCCGCACTCAAGACGAGCGCAACTGGCTCGGCATCGGCCTCGGCATTGGCATTGGTGTCCTCTCAAAATATTCCATCGCCTTTCCTGTCTTCTCCATGCTCGCCGCCATCGTCCTCCTTCCATCCACGCGACCTCATCTGCGCAATCGCTTCTTCAGGTACGGCGCACTCGTCGCCACAATAATTGCAGCGCCCAATCTCATCTGGCTCGCTACGCATCACTTCATCACCATCCAGATGGAGCACTTCATTCACCTCCGCGATGTCCGCCACGGCCGCGCAGACGGCTACTACACTGACCAGCTTAAATTCACTCTCTTCGCTTTCCCGCTCGCAGTTGCCGGACTCATCTCACTCTTGCGCAGCGCGCGCTTCCGTCTCCTCAGCATCTTTTACATCGGCCCCTTCATTCTTCTCGCCATCCTCAAAGGCCGCGGCTACTATCTGATGCCCGCCTACCCGCTCCTCTACGTCGCCGGCTCCGTCGCTTTCGAGCGCGCTCTCACTCACTGCGCACTTTGGCTTCGCATCACTCTGCGCACCGTCGTTACTGCCGCACTTCTCGTCGGTGTCGTCGCCGTTGCCTGGGCTTACCTCCCCATGTGGCCCGTCCACTCACCGGCATGGAACTGGCAAATGAAAAACAACAGTGACATGGCCAATGAAAT